>JBEBIF010000002.1:0-34171 GCA_040080515.1 Chitinophagaceae bacterium
GGTGGATAAGCAGCAGCATTTTTCGGTGATGGCAGATACCGCCACAATTGCCAAGGGAGTAAAATTTGTAAACTCAGCCGACAATGAGTCGTTTGTAAGTTACCAGCAGTATATGGGTGTGCAGGGAAATAAGATCAATACATTACAAAAGCAATTGAAAGTGGCCACTACTAAAAAGGATTCGGCCCGGCTAACTGAAGACCTGCTCAAGATCGATAAATCAATATCAGATTACCGGGAAGACCTTATAACCAAACATCCCGGCACTATCCTTACCGCACTGCTGATGTGCATGCGGGAACCCCAGCTTACCGGGGCATTGAAAAACCCAACCAATAAAGCAGATTCTCTGGCAGCATATGCCTATTTCAAAACGCATTACTGGGATGGCGTCAATTTTTGGGACGGACGCCTTGCTTATACTCCTTTTTTTGAAGACCGCCTGGATAAATATTTTAATCAACTGGTGCTGCCTCAGCCCGATTCTATTATCAAGGAAATCGACGGGATGCTGAGTTATGCCTCTGCAAATGAAGAAATGACCCGCTTTCTTCTTATAAAATTTATAAACCGCTACCTCAATCAGAAGTACATGTGGGAAGATGCCATTTTTGTACACCTGTTTGAAAAATATTTTGCCACTAAAACTTATTCCTGGTTAAATGATAAAGGCCGCAAGACCATCACCGACCGGGCCTACAGCCTCATGGCAAACATTATGGGAACACCGGCAGCAGATGTGGAACTGCCCGACTCTTCGGGAAAAATGGCCTCCCTTTATTCTGTGCCGGCGGAATACACCATTGTAGCCTTTTGGGATCCTACCTGCGCCCATTGTAAAGAAGTATTACCCAAACTCGATTCCTTTTACCTGGCTAAATGGAAAACGGTGGGCCTGAAATTATTTGCCGTGGCAAAAGAAACGGATGGCAGCAAAAAAGACTGGCTGGATTTCATCAGGCAACACCACCTGCAGGAATGGACGCATGTATATTATTCCAAAGCCGATGATAAGACCCGGATAGATGCAGGCATACCCGGCTACTCGCAGCTATATGATGTACAATCTTTTCCCACTTTATATTTGCTGGACAAAGACAAGCGGATCGTTGCCAAAAAATTATCGTACCAGCAAATTGATGAAGTGCTTGACCTGAAACTAAAAGGACAGTAACGCCGGAAAATATTTTAACTTACCCGCCAACAAACTATCAGAACCCAATAATATGAAAAAGAATATCCTTGTAGTGATCATTGCCAGCCTTGGGGTGCTTACCGCCTCTTCTCAAACCTTGTTTACCTATGGCCCGCATGCTGTTGATGCAAAAGAATTTCTCCGTGCCTATAATAAGAACAATACACAACCTGTTACCAATAAAGCAAAATCGGTAAGCGATTATCTTGACCTTTATATAAAATCAAAACTGAAAGTCCGGCAAGCTTATGAGCGGCGCTACGACACACTGCCTCACCTGAAACTGGAAGTGGCGAATCTCCGCACTCAGATCTCTGATAACTACATGACCGATCCGCAGCAGATGACCCGCATGACCAATGAAGCATTTCAGCGCAGCCAGAAAGATATCCGGATCGCACATATTTTCATTTCATTCAAAAATGCCAATGGGTTTCCCGATACCGTTGCTGCAGCAAAAAAGAGAGACGCCGTGTTGCAGCAGTTACAAAAGGGTGACGACTTCCTGGTGGTGGCCAGCCAGCAATCCGATGATCCTTTTGCTAAAAATAATAAGGGCGAGATCGGCTATATCACTGTTTTTTCATTACCCTATGAATTTGAAAATGCTATTTACAATACCCCTGTTGGAAAATATTCACCCCCTGTTCGCTCCAGGTCCGGGTTTCATATTTTTAAAAATCTGGGAGAAAGAAAAGCGGTGGGTAAGATAAAGGCGCAGCAAATACTACTGGCTGTTCCACCCGGTTCTGACGACGCCACAAAAAAAAAAATTGCCAGCCTGGCTGATTCCTTGTACAAAAGAATTTTGGCCGGAGATAATTTTAATCGTTTTGCCAATACATACAGCAACGACTACATTACCGCAGCCAGTAATGGAATGATGCCTGATGTTGGCGTTGGCCAGTATGAACCCGCCTTTGAAAATGTATTGTGGAGCCTTGCTAAAGACGGAGCCGTAAGCAAACCTTTTCTAACTGCACACGGCTGGCATATTGTAAAAAGGATTTCTCTGAAACCTGTCGTTACCGATGCGAATAATAAAGAAAACAAACAGGAACTGCAGCAACGAATAATGACGGACGGCCGCTGGAAGTCTTCCCGTGATTTTATTTACAAACTGGTAAAAGAAAAAGCCGGCTTTAAAAAATTCGCTTATGATGATGCCGCCATGTGGGCCATGTCTGACAGTGTGCTGGACCTGAAGCCGATGACCCCATCAGGCCGCACCATCATTGCCACCACGCCGATGTTCAGCATTGCTGATTCTGTTTATAATGCCACCCATTGGGTAAATTATGCTAATACCTACCGCTACCGGCAAGATGGTACCGGCGCCAAGCCACATGAGCAGGTGCGGGAAGAATGGATCCAGTTTTCACTGATCAGCTATTACAGGGATCACCTGGAAGAATTCAATGAAGAGTTCCGCAATCAAATGACAGAATTTAAAGATGGTAACCTTTTCTTTGAGATAATGCAGCAGGAAGTATGGAACAAAGCCCAAAACGACAGCGCCGCATTACTGGCCTTATATGAAAAAAATAAAAAGAACTACACCTGGCAACAAAGCGCCGATGCCGTTATCTTCTTCTGCTCCGATCAGAACAGCGCCACGGCTTTGCATGAAGCCGTAAAAGCAAAACCTGCCAATTGGAGGAAAAATGCAGAATTGTATGCCGAAAAAGTAATAACAGATTCTTCAAGATATGAATGGGAGCAACTGCCCAACCTGAACAAGATGGTACCTAAACCCGGCATGGTAACCACTCCATTAGTAAATGCGAATGATAACACCGCTTCATTTGCTTACATCGTAAATGTTTACCCACAACCCATGCAGCGCAGCTTTACCGAAGCCAAGGGATTGGTGATAAACGACTACCAGGGAGAGCTGGAAAAGAAATGGGATGAAGCGCTTCGCAAAAAATATCCTGTGGTGATCGATCAGAAAGTGCTGAGTAGTATTTCGAAATAAAAAGACGGAAAGTCAGGAAAGACGGGAAGTCCGAAAGACAGACTACAATTATCACAAGTGTCTTTCTGTCTTCCCGTCTTTCGGTCTTTTCTGACTTCCCGTCTTTCGGTCTTTTCTGACTTTCCGTCTTTCGGTCTTTTCTGACTTTCCGTCTTTCCTCACTTACAGTCTACAACCCTTTCACCACATTCGCTATCACATGCGGCTTGCCCAACGTGTAATAATGCAGTACAGGAACACCATTCTTTTTCAGGTCTTTTGATTGCGCTAATAACCATTCTTCGCCCAGCTTTTCGACCTCCTCATCCGATCTGCATTTTAATATCCCGTTGGAAAGATCAGCGGGCAGGTCTATATGGAATGTTTTGGGCAGCACGGTCAGTTGCTTCTTATTATACACTGGCTTTAACCCCGGAATAATAGGAACGGTGATACCGATAGCCCGGCAGGCATCTACAAAGGCATAGTATTTAGCATTGTCAAAAAACATTTGTGTAATGATATAATCGGCACCCGCATCCACTTTTGCTTTCAGGTATTGCAGGTCCGTATCCATATTGGGGGCTTCAAAATGTTTTTCCGGGTAGCCCGCTACGCCGATGCAAAATTCCGTTTTATGCGTTCCTTTCAGATCATCTTCCAGGTAAATACCGGCATTCAAATTGGCAACTTGTTTCAGCAGGTCGCTGGCAAATTTATGTCCGCCTGGTTCCGGTTCAAAAGCCGTTTCATTCTTGGCGGCATCACCCCGCAGCACCAGCACATTATCAATACCCAGGTAGCGGAGGTTGATCAGCGCATCTTCCGTATCGTTTATACTAAAGCCACCGCAGATCAAATGCGGAACGGTGTCCACATTATACTTGTTCATAATGGCGGCGCAAATGCTTTCCGTACCCGGCCTTTTTCGCACAATTACTTTCTCAAAACTTCCATCCCCCTTTTTTTTAAACACATGTTCGCTCCGGTGATAGGTCACATTGATAAACGAAGGCTTGAACTCCATCAGCGGGTCAAGATGTTTATACAATGCCTCAATACCTCTTCCTTTTAAAGGAGGCAGAACCTCAAAGGAGATCAGGGTGTCTTTTGCCTGTGCTATGTGGTCGGTTACTTTCATCTGAATATTTTAGTTATTGAAATTTGCCAGGTGGTATTCGCCAGAATCTTTCATCTTCTGTAAAACCTTCTTTTCAGGGCTCATTTCATTGGGATGCAAAACTAATACACAAAGCAGATTATATCGAAATAAAATTCCCCGACATAAAACATGACCTTCCGTGGAGAAAACTTGTCACTACGGGTTCTGAGCCCCTCTCTTTTGGAGAGGGATTGGGGAGAGGCATAAATACCCGGAAACGAAATCATAAAAATCATTTGAATCGGGGTAATCAGTGGGACAAGCCTTATTTTTGCCCGGCATGTCAATCACCATTCAAACAAAAGATCTGGTAAAGAAATACGGCAGCCGCACCGTGGTGAACCATGTTTCTTTTAATGTAAAGCAAGGCGAGATCGTAGGACTTTTGGGGCCTAACGGGGCCGGGAAAACCACCTCCTTCTACCAGGTAGTGGGGCTGATAAAGCCAGATGAAGGCAAGGTATTTTTAAATGACCAGGACATTACCAGCCTGCCCATGTACAAAAGGGCCCAGATGGGGATTGGCTACCTGCCGCAGGAAGCCTCCGTATTCCGAAAGCTGAGTGTGGAAGACAATATTGCCGCCATCCTTGAAATGACAAAGCTTACCAAACAGCAACAGCGGGATAAGCTGGAATCGTTGCTGAACGAATTTCGCCTGCAGCATGTACGCAAAAGCAATGGCGATGTGCTTAGCGGTGGGGAAAGAAGAAGGACCGAAATAGCCAGGGCTTTGTCTGTTGATCCCAAATTCATATTACTGGATGAACCATGTGCCGGCATCGACCCGAGAGCCGTGGAAGATATTCCGGCCATTGTGGCCAAACTAAAATACAAGAACATTGGTATCCTCATTACAGACCACAACGTAACGGAAACGCTGAGCATCTGCGACCGGGCTTACTTGCTGATCGAGGGAAAAATCTACAAGCATGGTACCGCCGAAGAACTGGCCAATGATGATGAGGTGAAGAGATTGTACCTGGGAAGGAATTTTGAATTGAAGCGAAAAGACTGGCTGCATGAAGAAGCAAGACGAGAGAAAGCACCATCAATCGATAGTATGATTCAATCGGTAGAAAGTGGCATCAAATGGACCGAACAGATAAAAAATGCCTCTGATGTAAGAGACAGGTTCATCAAAGAAAGCTCCCCCCTTTCTATTTTTGATTCAGATAGTCAAAAGACAATGGATCTCGGCCTAGATGATTACTCACGGTTTCTGGATGAGCTGAAAAACTCACTGACCAGCTATGCCCAATCCTCCGGCAATAAAGAGGTGGCTGAAAGCGCTGCTCTTTTCCTTACTGGTGACCGTGACCCCTACGCTGACCTGAACACCATCCTGCTCTATCTGAAAGCAACAAGAAACTGATAACTAATCCTGATGTCATTCAAAGTAATCGCCTTCGACGCCGACGACACCCTTTGGGTAAATGAGCCTTATTTCCGCGAAGCGGAAGATAAATTCTGTGCCCTGTTAGAAGATTATGTACCACATCATACCGCTGCACAGGAATTATTTAAAACTGAAATGCAAAACCTGGCCCTGTATGGTTACGGAGTAAAAGGGTTTACATTAAATATGGTGGAAACAGCGTTGCGGCTTTCCAGTAATACCATTCCACTGGCCGTAATTGAAAAAGCGATCGCTTATGGCAAAGACCTGCTGGAAAAGCCCATCGAACTGCTGGATGGCCTGGAAGAAGCCCTGCATTTACTCAAGAAAAATAATTACCGCCTGGTGGTGGCCACCAAAGGCGATCTGCTGGACCAGGAACGTAAACTCAAAAAATCAGGGCTGGAACATTACTTCCATCATATTGAAATAATGAGTGATAAACAGCAGGCCGATTACGAGAAACTGATCCATCACCTGGATATACTCCCGGGAGAATTCTTAATGATCGGCAATTCCATCAAGTCAGACGTACTGCCCGTACTGGCCATTGGCGGCCACGCCGTACATATCCCCTATCACATTACCTGGGCACACGAAACAGTGGAGCATACCATCGAACATCCAAATTTCCGCCAGGTGGTTTCCGTAAAAGAATTACTTCCCTCTTTACTTTCCTGATTTTTTCCGGTTAATTTGCTGTTCTTTTCAGCACCCATTTATGAACTATCAGCAGTTACCAAAAATTGAATTACACCTGCACCTCGATTGCAGCCTGAGCTATAAAGTAGTGTACCAGATCAATCCTGCCATTACGCCGGAAGAGTACCGTCAATCGTTCATCGCCCCACCCAAATGCACCGACCTGGCGGATTATATCTCAAGAGCTGTGAAAGGATTTGAGCTGATGCAAACCAGGGAACAATTGCGGCTGGTGACACTGGACCTGTTTGAGCAGCTTCAAACAGACAATGTCATTTATGCAGAGATACGTTTTGCCCCATTACTTCATATCGCTAAAGGATTATCCCCGGCCGAAGTAGTACAGGCGGTAAATGATGCCACCGAAGAAGGTATTAAAAAAACAGGTGTGCAGGCCGGCATCATTCTGTGCACCCTTCGCCATCACACAGAAGCGCAAAGCATGGAAACGGTGCAGCTGGTGGAGCAGTTTAAAGGAACCTGTGTGCTCGGTTTTGATATTGCCGGTGATGAAGCCGGTTTTCCGGTGGTCAACCATATCAAAGCATTTGAGTATGCCCATGCGCAGGGTATTCATTGCACCGCCCATGCCGGAGAAGCAAAAGGCGCTGACAGTGTGTGGGAAACGCTGAATCATTTTCACCCCTCCCGTATTGGGCATGGAGTACGGAGTGCTGAAGATCCGGCACTGCTGGCTTTTTTGAAAAAAGAAGAGATACACCTCGAAGTTTGTCCCACCAGCAATATCCAGGTGAATGTGTTTGACATAATTGAGAACCATCCTGCTGACAAGATCTTTACTTCCGGGGTTTCTATGAGTATCAATACCGACTGTCGTACCATCTCCAAGGTGACCCTGAGCAGCGAATACGGTGTAATGGCCCGTATTTTCAGCTGGACTAAAACCCAGTTCCTGCACTGCAACCTGGAAGCTATCAACCATTCATTTACTACCGAAGAGGTAAAGGAAGTATTACGGCAAAAAGTAAAGGCCGCTTATGCTGCAGCCTGAAGTTAATCTGCTACAAACCGGCTTTTTTAATTTTAAGAAGCTATTGCTTCAAATTTCCTATTTTGTCGGTATCTAATGAGGTTACTCTCCCCTGCCATATCATCCCTGGCCCGTATGCGGCTCTGGCGCATCGACGCCTGGAAGAAAAACCCCGTGGATGCCCAGCGGGAAGTGTTACAAGACCTGGTCACTTCGGCACAATACACCGAGTTTGGCAGAAAATATAATTTTTCCAATCTCTTTAGTCTTAAGGAATTTAAAGCTGCCGTTCCCATTCATGAATATGACGATCTGAAACCCTTCATTGAGCGCATCATGAACGGGGAGCAAAATATTTTGTGGAATACGCCCATTTATTGGTTTGCCAAAAGCAGTGGTACCACCAGCGAAAAAAGCAAGTTCATCCCTATCAGTGATGAAAGCCTTGAAGACAGCCATTTTAAAGGATCAAAAGATGTGCTGTCAATGTATTACCAGTTCAAACCGGATTCAGAATTACTTACCGGCAAAGGGCTCCTTATTGGCGGAAGCCATAGCATCAACCCGATGAATGCTGAAGCACAATATGGTGATCTGAGTGCCGTGCTATTTCAAAACTCCCCTTTCTGGGCGCATTGGCTGCGTACTCCCGACCTGAGCATTGCATTGATGGATGAATGGCAAAGCAAGATTGAAAAAATTGCTGAAGCCACTATAAAAGAAACGGTGACCTCTGTTTCAGGTGTGCCTACCTGGACATTGGTTTTATTTAAACGAATACTGGAGATCACCGGTAAAAAAACAATGAGTGAAGTGTGGCCGTCATTGGAATTGTATATGCACGGGGGTGTTTCCTTTACTCCATATAAAGAACAGTTTCAAAAATTGATCGGCAAAGAGATCAATTACCTGGAAATGTATAATGCCAGTGAAGGTTTTTTTGCAGCACAGGAAAAACCGGGTGATGATGGCATGCTGTTATTTTCTGATCACGGCATTTTTTATGAATTCATGCCGGTAAATGAGTATGGCAAAAAGGAACCGCTGACCGTAGGGCTTCCCGATGTAAAGCTGGGAAGAAACTATGCCCCGGTCATCAGCACCAATGGCGGTTTGTGGAGATACCTGGTTGGTGATACCATTCAATTCACTTCGCTGAAGCCATTCCGTATAAAAGTATCCGGCCGGTTGAAACATTTTATGAATGCTTTTGGGGAAGAAGTGATCGTGGACAATGCTGATAAAGCCATTGCTGTTGCTTGTGAAAAAACAGGGGCCGTGGTGAATGATTATACGGCAGCGCCGGTTTATTTTTCCGACAATGCAAACGGTGCCCATGAATGGCTGATCGAATTTGAAAAAGAACCCGCCAGCCTGGAAGCATTTACCATTGAACTGGATTCCGCTTTAAAAAACATCAACAGCGACTATGAAGCCAAGCGTCACAAGAGCATTGCCCTGGGTTTGCCGATCGTTCGTATTGTAGAAAAGGGCATCTTCAACGAATGGTTGCGCAGCAAAGGCAAACTGGGCGGACAGCACAAAGTACCAAGACTAAGTAATGAAAGAACGTTTATAGAAGAGATCCTCGTCTACCTGTAAGCACTGCCTCTATAGTTAAAAAGAATCTTCCCGGCGCAATTAGCTGGCCTGCGAAATGTTTTCTTTTTTGTACGGGAAATCAGTATTGCTATTCTCTATAATTTTCTTTCTTTTGCTATATAAACACTCAAAGATGAAACTACTCGAAGGAAAAGTGGCTATCGTTACCGGCGCTGCCCGTGGCATTGGTGAAGGTATTGCTATCAAGTTTGCAGAACAGGGCGCCAATGTGGCCTTTACTTATGTAAGTGACAGCAGTGCTGAAAAAGCGGTTGCTTTGGAAGAAAAATTGACAGCCCTTGGTGTAAAAGCTAAAGCGTATAAAAGCAATGCGGGCGACTTTGCCCAATGTGAGGCTTTTGTTACAGATGTTCTGAAAGAATTTGGCACAATTGATATCTGTGTAAACAATGCCGGCATCTCCAAAGACAACCTGCTGCTCCGCATGACGCCGGAACAGTGGAATGATGTGATACAGGTGAACCTGAATAGTGTGTTCTATATGACCAAGCAGGTCATCCGGCCAATGATGAAAGCTAAAAGTGGTTCTATCATTAATATGAGTTCTATAATTGGTGAAATAGGCAATGCCGGTCAAAGCAGTTATGCAGCTTCCAAAGCAGGCATTATTGGTTTTACAAAATCAGTGGCCAAAGAACTCGGCAGCCGCAATATCCGTTGCAATGCTATTGCTCCGGGTTTTGTAGAAACAGATATGACCAGCTATTTAAAGGAAGGGGAAGCGGCAGATAAGTATAAAGCCGGAATACCATTGGGAAAATTTGCTACCCCGGAAGATATTGCAAATGCTGCTTTGTTTTTGGCAAGTGACATGAGCTCTTATATCACCGGACAGACGCTGAGTGTTTGCGGAGGATTGAATATTTAGCTAAGAGGTTAAAAGAGGGAAGGAGGAAAAGAGTTTGTTTGGATATTTCCCTGTTGTTTTGATATTTGCTCAATTGCAACCCTACCCTATGGATATTAATCAGCTTACGGCTATTGTCGTTGACTTATGTATTAAGATACACAAGAAAGTTGGTCCCGGATGTTTTGAGAGAGTTTACGAAGAGATCCTTTACTACGAGTTGACCAAGCTTGGCCTTAAAGTGCAAAGGCAGCTTTTACTCCCTATTCAATACGAAGAACTATACATTAAAGACGCCTACAAAATTGATTTGCTTATCGAAGATAAACTGGTAACAGAATTAAAATCACTGCATCCCCTGCCACCCGTTTATTTTAATCAAATTCACACACATCTTTCCTTACTCAACTTAAAGCATGGCATGATTCTAAACTTTAAAGTGTCAAAAATGAAAGATGGCATCCACAGAGTCTTTAATAATTTCGGGAAAGAAGAACTATAAGTCACCTTCTCTTTTCCTCCTTCTCTCTTTTAACCTCTTAGCCCTGTATAATCAAAGATGGCATCCACAGAGTCCTTAATAATTTCGGGAAAGAAGAACTATAAGTCACCTTCTCTTTTCCTCCTTCCCTCTTTTAACCTCTTAGCCCTGTATAATCAAAGATGGCATCCACAGAGTCTTTAATAATTTCGGGAAAGAAGAACTATAAGTCACCTTCTCTTTTCCTCCTTCTCTCTTTTAACCTCCTAGCCCTGTATTTTTATTCCTCTCTTCTTTATATACGCATGCCACAAGATCATCGCCGCTACCGTGCGATAAGGCCGCCAGGGTTCTGCTATCTTCAGCATATCTTCCTTACTTATGCCTTTAGGTAATTGTTTTACTTCCCGCAGGCTATTTACCAGGGCAATATCGCCCAATGGAAACAGGTCCGTTCGTTGTAAAGAATGCATCAGGTAAACATCAATTGTCCAGTGACCGATGCCTTTTAATTGAATCATCTGTACCCTTACTTCTTCATCTGGCAGTGCCGACAATCTTTTGAGCACTATTTTCCTTTTTTGAACGGCAGCAGCCAATTCTCTCGCATAGATTATTTTTTGCCGGCTGAAATAACAGGCCCGCAGTTCCCCATCTGTCATCCTTAATAGTTTTCCGGGAGTCACATAGCCGATTTTTTCTTTTAATTTTTTAAAGGCGGCATATGCCGATGCCAGCGATACCTGCTGTTCCAATATAAAAAGTATGAGCGACTGAAATGTAGCGGGCCGGGTCCACATAGGCGGATAGCCGTACTGTCGGATAATAGCTTCCAGGTCAGCATCTTTTTGAGCAAGTTTCTTACATAATTGTAAAAAGTTTTTTTCATTAAAAACAAGGTGAGGCAATGACATCGGGATTATTATTTAACTTACGGTACCACTTAAACACTTAGGTTATGAGAAAGTTACTTCTGCCTGTTCTGATCTTTTTCGTTGCCTGTAACAGTAAACAAGGTGACAAAAGGATCGAAAAAAATGAAAATACTGATTATCTCGTAACCCTGGAAGGAATCGGGCCTGTTAAAACAGAAATGACGCAACAGGAACTGGAAAAGCTTCTGAACAATAAAGTGCCATTGACCAACCCAACCGATACAGTAAGTGGTTCATGGCAGGATTCTGCAACTATTCATTATAAAGAGGTAGAAATAAAATTGGATTTTGTAAGGACCTATGCCTATACCGCTAAAGACAGTTTTCATATGCGGGTCACCAGGATGACGACTAACAGCGAGCTGTGCAAAACTATTGGCGGAGTTGGTATTGGTTCCAGTAAGCAGAAAATTATTGATGCTTTTGACGATTACCTGCTCTTTCTGGAACCTGGATATGATACTGACACGTTGCTGAGCAAAACCCTGTATTCTGTAAAAGTGCGAGAAAGCCGGGAGGGGCCACAAATTGTCTTTTATTTAAAAAATAATAAGGTCTATTCTATTGAGGTCGGTTCCTTTTTTGATGATGCTGAGTGAGTGAGCCAGTTTCCGGAGCATTTTCATAAATTGTCCTTACCTGCCAGGAAAACCAATATTGACACAAAAATATTTAATACCTTCATTAGCAACCTCAAACCTCATTGCAATATGAAAAAAATATTCATTCCCCTTATTGTTCTATCAGCTTTTATAAGTTGTGGTAAAAAGAATAAGCAAAATAATTCTGGCGTTCCGGACAACAAAAAGGAAACAGCCCAATACATTATCAGTAAAGAGGGCATAGGCGACTTAAAAATAGGCATGACGCAGACAGAACTGGAGAAACTCCTAAACCAGAAAATGGTTATGCTTCATGCAAATGATACCAGTGATATTTGGTCAGATACGGCCAGGGTTAAATACAAAGACATTGCAGTTTCCTTATACTTCGAAAGGCAGTACAGCGAAGATAAAGATGCTAAAGTGATGCAACTTATGGCTGTTGAAACCAGCAGCACTCTTTGTAAAACCGCAACAGGTCTTGGTGTGGGTGATGAAAGAGCCGCCATTTTAACCGCTTACGAAGCTAATCCCATTGACATGGGGCCTGAAAGTGAAATGGTGAATGACACCACCTGGGTACTAAGCAAGACAAAATATTATATCAATGTGAAAGATGATAAATGGGATAAGGAGATAGTCTTTCGGCTTGTCAATAAAAAAGTTGCTTCAATCGAGGCAACGTTAATTTTAGGTGATTAAAAAATCTTCACCGGGTTTCGAACCTGGCAATCGCATTTCTTGTAAAATCACTCAAATCAGCCTGAGACAGATTCTCCAGTATTTTTTCTGGCAGCGGGTTACTCTGCGGATGAAAGAATTCAATTATAGTGATGCCATTATGAAATTTGCTTTTTACGTATGCGTCTGCCATAAAATATATTTATCCTTTTATTACTGATCTTTCATTTGTACCATCGTCAATATCGGTAGTGGGTCAGTTTGAAAATTAGTTGCTTTTAAAATGCTCTTGAACCACATAGACAAGAAGTTATCATAGGAATACACACATAGAAAGATCTATGTGTGTATTCCTATCTGTTCTATAGCCTATGTGGTTCATCTTTTTCAAAATGACCCACTAACTCAATATCGTAGCCACACCCGTTATCCCATCTGTCTCATCCAAAAACTCCACCAGCCATTTTACGATCCCTTTATCTTTATTTCAAACCAGATACCTACCAGGTGACCCACTGCCCGAAAATGAATATTTCACCAAATCGCACCGTTTATTTTATCTTGTGACAAAGAAGGGACAATGAAAAAAATCTATCCCCTGATTTGTATTTACTTATTGACTTTCTCCGCTACCATCATTGCGCAGCCTTTTGCTTCCTGGACAAATACTGAATTGAAATTAAACAATGGCGTTGTGGAAAGAACGATAAAACTACCCGGAAACAAGGGTACGTTCACCACAACTTCCTACAAACCTGTAGCTGGAGAGTTTTGGTACATCGAAAAAGAAAACACAGATTTCCAGTTTGAAATAAATGGAAAAGTGTACAATGGAAAAAGCAACTGGCAATTAAAAGATATCAATAAACTTACAGATGCAAAACAAGGGAACGGCGCAGCCGTGACACTGCTCAGTGCTGATAGAAAAATCGAACTTACCTTACAATTTTTACTATACCCTGGTTTACCAGCAATCCGGAAAAGCCTGGTAATAAAAAACCTGGCAGCTGAAATAATTCAGTTAGAATCTGTTGATGTGGAAAAATTTGAAGTAACAGGATATTGGCCCACTACATACAGCTGGATCTTTCATGATTATGGAAGGAGGCGTTCCATCGGCCCTTATGACGGCAATATGCAGGATGCTTTGATGATGGTATATAACAGCGATTGGCAGCAGGGACTGGTAATTGGCAACGAAGCTTCCGGTGTGATAAAACACACATCCGTTTTTTGGAACGAACCCACAATTTGCAGCGGGCTTACCCATAAGGATGCCCGCTTCCCCTTTAGAAAATATATAAAGAAAGGAGAAAGCTTTACTACACCCCAGGTCTTTACAATGGTTTATAATAATCAGAAAGACCCCGACGAAATACTAAATACCGCCGTACCCGATTTTGTAAGAAAGCATATGGGCATCCGGCTTTCTGAGCTGTCGCAAAAACCAACTTTTGTATATAACACTTGGGTTCCCTTTGATAAAAATATAAATGAGCCATTAATAATGGAACTGGCAAAAGCCGCTGCAGCTGCAGGAATGAAAGAATTTATCATAGATGATGGCTGGCAAAGTAATTATGGAGACTGGCAGGTTGATAGCACTAAATTTCCGAATGGCCTGAAGCCGGTTTTTGATTATATCAAATCATTGGGTATGAAGCCGGGACTTTGGCTTAGTGTGGGTAGTGCCGCCACATCAAGTAAGGTGTATCAAAAGCATCCGGAATGGTTTGTAAAAAACAGGTTGGGCAAAAATGCAAATCTGCATGTGCCGGAAAATGAGTTAGCTGTCTTTTCTGCCTGCTTCAGTACAGGATGGAAAGATTATATCAAAGATATTCTGTTGAAACTCTCACTGGAGTATGGTCTGGAATATATGAAACTGGACTTTGCTGTAGTAACCAGCCCCTATCGCTTTGATAATAAAGCATCCGGCTGTTATGCTACCACTCATCCCCTGCACAAAGGCCACAACGAATCGTTTTATGTCAACTATGAAAGGGTGTGGGAACTTTTTGATGAATTACATGCTGCAAAGCCCAACCTGTTCATCGATTGTACATTTGAAACAATGGGCGGTTTGCAATTAATAGATTATGCCATGTTGAAACATGCTGAAGGGAACTGGTTATCCAATTTCCTTGGTCCGGAAGCAAAAGTTGACCTCAGGATCAGGAATATGGCCTGGTGGCGATCTCCGGCAATACCTGCCACAGCTTTAGTAATCGGCAATCCTGAAATGCAGGACACCGCATGGGATCTTCACATTAAATCTTTGGCTGGTGCACTACCAATAATGCTTGGTGATCCAAGAAAATTATCAGATACCGCATTAAAAAAGTACCGGCAATTCGCAAACTGGTTACAACAAATGGAAGACCTTTATAGCATCATGAGTTTCCGGCAAGACCTTCCCGGCTATGGCGAACCAAGGGAGGGTATGTGGGATGGCTTTCAGCGTATCAACACAGATACAAAAGACGGCGGCATTATAGGCATCTTCAGGCATGGCGCTGTTGAAACAAAAATGCGGGTTACTGTAAATTACCTGTTGCCCGATAAGTTATACAAGGTAAAAAAGCTGGATGGAAAAATCATTTGCATACAATCCGGAACCGATCTGAAAACAAAAGGCTTTGAAGTAGTAATAGATAAATCATATGATGGGGAACTGTTTGAAATAAGCAGCCAATAAATGAGGCGGTACATTTTCACTTTTTTGCCTTGAAACTATGGATCGCATTCCTGGTAAACTCACTCAGGACCAATCGTCCGCTGATAGCTGCCCGTTCTGCTAACAAAGTATCCCAATGTTCGGTTCCTTTCCAGAATATTTTTTTCATTTCCTCCATTGCCTCCGGGCTTGAATGCAGCAATTGGTTTGACAAGCGGCGAACTGATTCATCCATTTGCTCGGTGGTGGGATGCAGCTCTGCATACAAGCCTTTTCTTCTTGCCCAATCTGCACTGCGCCACATACTGGCATCCATAGCCAATTGTGAAAAAGCAGATATACCGATCTTTCTTTCCACCGCCGGGCCCACTACAAATGGGCCAATGCCAACGGCCAATTCACTCAGTTTTACTTCAGCAGCTTCTGTAGCGATCGCATAATCCACTGCGGCGGCCAGTCCCACGCCGCCACCCACACATTTTCCATGAATACGGCCAATAATAAACTTGGGGCAGATACGAATGGCATTGATCACTTTGGCAAAGCCACTAAAGAAAGCTAATCCCTGTTCTTTTGTCTGAATAGCGATCAGTTCATCAAAGCTGGCACCGGCACAAAACGCTTTTTCCCCGGCACTGCGGAGGATGATCACTTTTGTTTCCTTGTCATTACCAGCGCCATGAATGGCCTGGGATAGGTCCTCCAGTATCCTTCCGGGTAATGAATTACTCTGCGGATGAAAGAATTCAATTATAGTGATGCCATTATGAAATTCGCTTTTTACGTATGCTTCCATATTTTCTAACTATTTGTAAAAACTATCTGTAATATAGAAAACTGTATCCACAAAAAACAGAACACCGTTATTTGTCAAAACATTTTCGTCGTGTAAATCTTCTATAATGATCCCCAGAACAGGGTGGTAATAGTCATTATTCTTTTTGTTTACATAACCATTGGTCAGCATAAACTTTCTTACGTTTTCAAGGTTGGTCATTTCTGTAACCTCTATAAAGCGTTGCTTTAAAACAACAAACAATTTTTCGTTTTTTTGATGAAAGCCAGCCAGCTCATATGTGGTGCTGCCAAAGAAAGTATTGTGCAAGAGAAGATTATTAAAATAGTCAAGCCAGCTTAGGTAAAACAGGGCATCGGCGAGCTTTACAACACAATCTGAATTTTCAGGAAAAAAAACTTTTTGCTCTGCGCCTTCAGTTATATAAGTGCCAAAATCCTTTTCATCAACCCACAAATTATTTTCCCTGGCATAAAGGATCAATGCCCTTTCTTCTTCTGCCCTTGTAAACTGTTTGCTTTCAGCTTTTGCACCTGCTGAGTGACTTTTTTTAAGGAAGGTTTGGACTGCTTTAACAGAATAGCCTGGCCCTTCTGCGTCATTTCCAGTAATGATATTTTGTAGTTCATTTTTAAAAGATATTATATCCTTCACGGTATAAAGATAGAATTTATTTTTACTAAGTTATTCTCTTCGCCACCATAGTCAATATCGTAGCCACACCCGTTATCTCATCCGTCTCATCCAAAAACTCCACCAGCCACTTTACAATTCCTTTTTCAATATCATCGCCCCGTTTAAAGTCTTCCGGCTTTTCAATTACCCGTTTATCATTAGGCAGTTTTTCTTTGCAGGTAAAGCGTATATAAACCTCAGCACCGGGATAAACGGGTTTGGTAAAACGTAATTCATCAATGCCATAATTCAGCAGCACCGGATTCTTTTCATAACTATCAACAAATAACCCCGCAGCCAGGCTCATAATAAAATAACCATGTGCCACCTGCTGCTCAAACATCGTTCCTGTGAAATCAGTTGTTTTTATATGCGCATAAAAGTGATCGCCGCTCAGGTCGGCAAATTTATCAATGTCTTCAGAAGTGATCGTTCTTTTCTCCGTAATGATCTGGTCGCCTATCACCAGCTCTTCAAAATATTTTTTAAAGGGATGCTTGCCCGGGTCTTTCCCTTTCGCATTCGGCTGATATACATTGGTGATGGCAGTAATAGTGGTGGGAGAACCCTGCAATGCGGTACGTTGTAAATAATGCTTTACTCCACGAAGTCCGCCCATCTCTTCGCCACCACCGGCACGGCCCGGCCCGCCATGCACCAGCAGCGGTAATGGTGAACCGTGACCGGTACTTTCTCTGGCACATTCATTATTCAACACCAATATGCGGCCATGATGTGTGGCCGCACCAATAACATACTGACGGGCTTCTTTATGATCAGCAGTAACGATAGTTGAAACAAGGCTTCCTTTGCCCAGCTTGCTCAGTTCAATCGCCTCCTCCATATTCTTATACGGCATGATGGTGCTTACCGGGCCAAAGGCTTCCACTTCATGTGCTTCTTTTGCTGCAAAGGGTTTGTCGTTCATTAATAACACCGGCGACATAAAAGCTCCTTTCTCTGCATCGGCATCTATTACTTCCACACTATCCAAGCTGCCGTAAACGATCTGCGAACTTGCAAGAAGCTTTTCTACCTGGCTTCTGACCTCTGACCGTTGCTTTTCTCCCGCCAGGCTGCCCATTCTTACTTTCTCATTCAGCGGATTACCGATCACTGTTTGAGACAAGGAAGTTCCAATAGCTTTCCACACCTCTTCCATCTTATTAGCAGGAACAAATATCCGGCGGATGCCGGTACAGCGTTGCCCCGCTTTCAATGTCATTTCTTTTCTGATCTCTTTGATGAATATATCCCACTCCAGCTTGTCCGGTGTCACCTCTTCACCCAGTACAATACAATTCAAACTATCTGCCTCCATATTGAATGGTACCGATTCACTTAATATCCGGGGGTTTGATCTCAGCAGTAAACCGGTAGAGGCACTTCCGGTAAATGTGACCACATCCTGGGAAGTAACATGATCCAGCAGATCACCCGCTGATCCGCAAATAAGTTGCAGGGCCCCTTCAGGTAATATCTTTGATGCGATGATCTCTTTCACCACCGCCTCGGTTAAATAGGAAGTAACGGTTGCGGGTTTTACAATGCAGGGCATACCGGCCAGTAAGTTCACGGCGATCTTTTCCAGCATGCCCCATACCGGGAAGTTGAAGGCGTTGATATGAACAGCAACCCCTTCTTTGGGAACCAGGATATGTGTTCCCATAAAAGTATTGTTCTTTCCCAGGTTATGACTTTCGCCATCTATACAAAAAACTTCATCCGGAAATTTCCTTCTCAAAGAAGCATTAGCAAATAAATTGCCGATACCGCCTTCTATATCCACCCAACTGTCGGCTTTGGTGGCGCCGGTCTGGTAACTTATTGTATAAAATATATCCAAATGATTTCTTAAATAAAGGGCCAGCGCTTTCAGCATATTTCCCCGCTGATGAAATGTCATTTTGCGCAAGGCCGGATTACCGACCGTTCGGCCATAGTCCAGCATGGATTTAAAATCGAGCCCCTTTGAAGTGGCAGCAGCAATGGCGTCACCTGTTACGGCGTTATATAAAGTTTGACCGTCTCCATCTCCGGTGATCCAGTGGCCGGTAATATAATTCTCCAGTTTGGTCATATTCGAATCGTTAGGTAAACCACAAATCTACTAATTGCAGGGATGAAATGTAAGTTGTAAATTTGAAGACTAAATCAGGCGATATGAGTATTTTGGAAAAGAAGGCACTGGCTTTTGAAAAACTTGCTGCATTGCAAAACGAAGAAGCAATTGACGAGATTATAGCATATATCGATGTGATGAGTGATGAGTCAAAGATAAAATTTTCTGTTTTGCAACAAGCTGTTTCAATAATGAAAGAAAGAAGCAGTGTTTTAGAAAAGCTTGCCCAATAAGTATGATATCAAAAGAGGAAGTATTGTTAATACACAATGAGGTTATTAAACTTCATGGCGGATCAAATGGGATCAGGGATTGGGGCGGTTTAGAATCTGCTATAGCGAGGCCTTACCAAACATTCGATTCCGGAGAACTACACCTAACTTGTTTTGAAAAAGCTGCTGCTATTGGTGAAAGCATTATAATGAATCACCCTTTTGTTGACGGTAATAAAAGGACAGGTTATGTTGTAATGGAAACGCTGCTACGAATTAACGGATACAAAATTACCTGCCACGATAATGATCTATATGAGTTCGTAATCAGTATCTCTACTGGTCAGGCTAAAGTCGAACAAATCACAGAGTGGCTAAAACAAAACACAAAACCCCTTTAATAATAGAGACGATGAAAAAACTCCTTCTCCCTTTGGCCGCACTATCTATAATAGCTGCCTGCAATAACAGCAAAGAAGACAAGAAGCATGAAGACCACACCGGTCACAAAAAAGAAATTCCGGCCACAAAGCAAGACAGCCTGATGGCAGATGTAATGGCGGGTCATGATGCCGTAATGCCTAAGATCGGAACGGTAAAAACAGCACAAAAAGAAGCACAGCGCTTAATGGACTCTATTTCCCGGCTGCCTGCCAAAGCACAGGATGCCGCCGCAGGAGTAAAAGCCCAATTGCAAACGCTGATCAATGACCTGAACTATGCAGACTTTGCCATGGACAAATGGATGGTGGAGTTTGGTATGGATTCTCTTAAAGACAATATAGAAGAACGTATCAAATACCTGGCGGATGAAAAGATGAAGGTCGGCAAAGTGAAAGATGCTATACTGAACAGCCTGGCAAAAGCAGACTCCTTACTGAAAAAGAAATTTTAAACTGCCGGAGGCTCAACCCCAAACTGGCGAAGGTGATGCAGAGCATGTTTGTACAACAATTGTACATTCTGCTCAAAGTCCATGTCGCCAAAGAAGGGGTTTCTTATCACCATCACCGGATTCTTTTCAAAGGCTTCAAAAAAGTAGATCAACTCCTGTTGCAGGGCGCCGATAGCGGCTTGTACCGTTTTGTATCTCAAGGGCAATGGCTCTTCACCCATCAGCGGGTTTTGGGTGTTCTCTTTAAATGGTTTCTCACTCATCATAAACTCCCGCATCCGCTCCAGTTGTTCCGGCGGCGTAAGTATGGTATCGATTTTCAGCCGTCCATTGGCATTCCGTACCGCATCCCCACCAAAGTGTTCTACCATTTGCTGCACACTCATCTTGCCCCACCTGGGTGTACTGTGAGGATCCAGTCTTTGTAAGCAGGAAATCAACTTGGTACGCAGAAAATTTTCCTTTTCTAAACTCATATGGAAGACTTTGATCGTGAAAATTACAAAACAGCCGGAAAAAACAAAAAAGCCTCTCCGCTGAGGAAAGGCTCCGGATCATTTATTCGATTCTTTACTTTATTTTCTTATCAATCACCTCGCTAAGGGATTCGAAGATATCGCTTACAGTACCCATACCCTTTATATTCACCACTTTATTCTGCTTCTTATAAAATGCCGCTACCGGCAGCGTTTCTTCCCGGTACACTTCCTGCCGTTTGCGCTGCACCAGTTCATCTGTATCATCACTGCGGCCAGAGGTCTTGCCCCGGTGCACCAGCCTTTTAATCAGTTCTTCTTCATCCACTTGTAAGAACAAGACCAGCTCAATTGCCGTTTTCTTCAACTCAAGCAGCTTATCCAGGGCCGCAGCCTGGGCCACCGTTCTGGGATAACCATCAAATAAAAACCCCCTTGCGCCTTTATGCAGGTCAAAATAGGAGTCCACCATGCCAATCACCACTTCATCAGGTACCAGCTGCCCTTTATCAATAAAGCTTTTGGCCTCCAGGCCCAATGGCGTTTTATCCGCTATCTCCTTGCGCAACAGGTTGCCGGTAGAAAGATGGATCAACCCATATTTTTCAACCAGCTTATCCGATTGTGTACCTTTTCCACTCCCGGGAGGGCCAAACAGTATCAAATTAAACATAAGTGCTTTCTAGTCTT
Organism: Chitinophagaceae bacterium; assembly: GCA_040080515.1. Classification (GTDB taxonomy): domain Bacteria; phylum Bacteroidota; class Bacteroidia; order Chitinophagales; family Chitinophagaceae; genus JJ008. The sequence continues at coordinate 21,119 of JBEBIF010000002.1, forward strand.
GGTGAGCCAACAAATATAATATACAGGTTCAAATTTTCCGCAAACAATACCGGTTTTGGCTCAAAATCATCTATTGCCCAAAATGTTAAGAATTGTTCCCCGTCCGCCACCCGACATCCCGGGCAAACCTTGTTATCGTAGATTTGTTATAATAAAATGCGAACACTTCCCAAAATATGCATGGCCATCCTGCTGGCCGCCCTGCTGCAGCAATGCAGTTTTTCCCAAAGCAATACTACCACTGATAAATCTGTAAAAATGGATTCAACAAAAAAGAACCCTGCCCTGGCAAAGGAAGGGAATCCCGTCTATTCCAATACCGACTCATCCAAAATAGCGATGAGTGACGAGGAATGGAAAAAAATCTTACCCGCCGATGTGTTTCAAATTGGCCGGCAAAAAGGGACCGAAAGGGCCTGGTCCAGCAAGTTTGAAAGCTTTAAAGAAGTGGGTACCTACTATTGTGCTGCCTGTGGCAACCCGCTTTTTAAAAGCGACACCAAATTTGAAAGTGGCTGCGGCTGGCCCAGCTTTTATGAGCCTATAAGCAAAGGGAGCATTATTTATACCCCCGACAATACCCATGGCATGCAAAGAACTGAGGTGCAATGTGGTCGGTGTAAGTCACACCTCGGTCATGTGTTTGATGATGGCCCTCCTCCTACCGGTCTGCGCTATTGTATCAACGGGGTGATCCTCGATTTTGCAAAGGCGGAAGAAGCCAAAAAAACCTACAACAACAAAGAAAAGAATACCGGCAACCAGGAATAATAAAAAACCGATTTTATTCCCTTTATCTCCCTTTCATCCAAAAGGGAGTTTTTTATTTTAAAAACCCCCGGTAACTGGATAAATTTACCATCCTAAAAAAGGTTACTGTATGCAAATGGTGAAAAAGCGCTGGTTCCTGTTGCTGGCCGCAATAGCAATAGTTCCTGTGGCATGGGCACAGATAGATGTATCTCAGCCTATGCCGCTCGATCCGAAAGTAAAGATCGGAAGACTTTCCAATGGCCTTACCTATTACATACGACAGAATAAGTTGCCGGAAAAAAGAGTGGAGATGCGCCTGGTGGTCAATGCCGGTTCAGTGCTGGAAGATGATGATCAGCTGGGCCTCGCCCATTTTATGGAGCATATGAACTTTAACGGCACCAAACGTTTTCCAAAAAATGAACTGGTAAGCTACCTGCAAAGCATCGGTGTGCAATTTGGCGCCGACCTGAATGCCTATACCAGCTTTGATGAAACAGTTTACATACTCCCGGTACCTACCGACAAACCGGAGCTGATCGATAAAGGATTGCAGATACTCGAAGACTGGGCCCATAATGCCCTGCTCGATTCGCTGGAGATAGAAAAAGAAAGAGGGGTGGTGATAGAAGAATGGCGCCTGAGCCGTGGTGCCGATGAGCGGATGATGAAACAGACACTGCCGGTACAGTACCAGGGATCCCGCTACGCCGAACGATTGCCGATAGGTACCAAAGAATCATTGGAACACTTTTCTCCTGCCGCCTTAAAACGTTTTTATAAAGAATGGTACCGTCCCGACCTGCAGGCCATTGTAATAGTGGGTGATATTGATGTGAATGATATGGAACAAAAGATCAAAGAAACATTTGGCGATATTCCTGCACCGGCAACAGCACGCAAAAGAGAAAGCTTTCCGGTGCCCGATCATGCAGAAACACTTTCTGTAGTGGCCAAGGATAAAGAAACCGCTTTTCCATCTGTAGCACTGATGTTCAAGAAAGACCCGCAGCCAGAAACCAGCATTGGTGATTATGCCCGGTATATGAACCGCCGCCTTTTCACCGGAATGCTGAACAGCCGTTTCCGGGAGCTGACCCTAAAATCCAACCCCCCGTTTGTAGGTGCCGGCTCTTTTTATGGCAACAGTTATGCAAGGACCAAAGATGCCTACCAGCTTTCTGCCAATACCAGCGATACCGGTATGGCCCATTCCCTGTATGTACTGATGGAAGAAAACAGGCGGGTACTGCTCTATGGTTTTACACCGGCAGAATTTGAACTACAGAAAAAACAACTGAAAAGTTTCTACGACCGCATCTTCAATGAACGGGAAAAAGAAGAATCGTATAAATATGTAGATGAGTATATCAATAATTTTCTGATCAATGAACCCATTCCTGGTATTGAATGGGAATATGATTTTGTAAAACAATACCTCGCCACCGTAAAACTGGAAGAGGTAAACAAACTGGCCGCACAATGGATCACCAAAGACAATATGGTGATAACGCTGAATGCGCCGGACAAAGAAGGTGTAAAAATTCCATCTGATGAAGAAATAAGGGAAGTGCTGGCAGCGGTGGACATGGCTAAAATAGAACCCATCAAAGAGAAAGTGCTGGCGACAGCACTGATGGATGCCTCCAAATTAAAACCCGGAAAGATCGTCAGCAGTAAAACAGATGAAGAACTGGGCACCACCATTCTCAAACTCTCCAACGGTGCTACGGTAGTACTGAAGAACACCAATTTTAAAAACGATGAAGTATTATTCAGGGCATTCAGCAAAGGCGGACATTCGCTGGTAAAAGATGCGGACTACCATTCCGCTATTAATGCCGCACAAATTGTATCGCAAAGCGGCGTGGGAGATTTCTCCGCCATCGACCTGGGCAATATGCTGAAAGGTAAAAACACTTCCCTGGTTCCCAATATTGCATTATACAGCGAAGGAATGAACGGCAACACTATTCCGAAAGAAACAGAAACCCTGATGCAGCTGATCCATCTTTATTTTACCGCTCCGCGGAAAGATAAAGATGCTTTTGAATCTTTTAAAACAAGACAAAAGCAACTCTATGCCAACCTGGGCGCTAATCCGCAGATCTACTTCAGCGCCGAATTTCAAAAACTGATGACCAAAAATCATCCCCGTGCAGATAAGCTGCCTTCATCCGAAGATTTTGATAAAATAAACTTAGACCACAGCATACAGATCTATAAAGAACGGTTTGCCAATGCAGGCGACTTTACTTTTCTCTTCGTTGGGTCCTTTGATGAAGCTGCTATGAAACCACTGGTGGAAAAATATATTGGCAGTCTTCCGTTCACCGCAAAAAAAGAAGTGTTTAAAGACCTGGGTATCCGTCCCCCGTCAGGCAGCGTGGAAAAAGTAATCAGCAAAGGAGCCGATCCTAAAAGTATGGTAGCTATGATCTTTACCGCACCTGCTGTGTACAACCCCAAAGATGCATTTGCGCTGAGAAGCCTGGGAGAAGTGATGAGTATAAAACTGACGGAACAATTGCGGGAAGAAAAAGGTGGTGTGTATGGCGTTAGTTCATTTGGAAGCATGGGCCGGATACCATATGGCTCCGCTACATTCAATATTATCTTTCCCTGCGCCCCTGAAAATGTGGATACCCTGAGCAAAGCCGCACTGGATGAATTGAAAAAGATCATTACCGTCGGTGTTTCAGCAGAAGACCTTGAGAAAATAAAGGAACAGCAAAAACGAAAACTGGAAGTGGACCTTCGTCAAAACAGGTTCTGGATAGACAACCTGTATGACACTTATTATTACAACACCAACCCGGCCGATATATTGAATAAGCAAAAGATGACCGACGGCCTTAGCTCTAAAATGATACAGGAAGTGGCCAAAAAGTATGTTAACCCCAGGGCTTTTATAAGGGCCATACTAAACCCCGAGAAGAAAGAGGAGAAGCCGTTGAAAGGCTTTTAGACAAAGAGCCACATAAAGCAAATACAAAAAAGCATAACCGCAGAGCCGGGGAGACGCAATGTAAGTATTTGTATTTCTCAGCGTCTCTGCGCCTCTGCGGTTAAAATTGTATTTATTTTTGCCACCCGAAGGGCCCTGCGGGAAAGCAAATAAACCCCCTTCCTCAAATAATGAAACTACTCCGCCAGCTTCTCTTCTTTATCCTCGCCCTTCTCATTGCTACCGCCGCCCTTTCCTTCTTCATGCCCACCAGCCAGAAAATAACCAAATCCATCTCCATTAATGCTCCCGCAGAGAGAATATATAGTGAACTGAAACAACTCGGCAACTTCAACCGGGTATCTGTTTGGAGCCAGCAGGATTCCACCATAAAATATGTAATGACCGGCGAAGATGGCATCGTTGGCGCCACCATCTCCTGGAAAGGCGACCCCGATATTTCCGGTGAAGGAACAATTGAGATCACTTCCTTACAACCCAACCACACCGTGGCACATACCATCCATTTTTCCCAACCACAAAAAGGCAGCGCCAAATCCACTTTCTCAATCATTGAAAAAGATAAGAACACCACCACTGTTACCTGGTATTTTCAATTAGCCACACCAAGACCCTGGAATATCTTCAACCTCTTCTTCAGCCTTGATAAGCAAATGGGAAAAGATTTTGATGCAGGACTGGCGGCACTCAAACTATACATAGAAGCCAGTCAGCTACCGGTGCCATAAGCTCCTTTTTCTCCGGCTTTTACCTTTTATACAAACTTCTTTGCCGTAGCTGGCATTATCAGTAAGTTTAGGATTCCAAAACTTATTGATATGCCGAAAAAACTGTTGCTGCTTATCAGCGTCTTGTACTGCTTTACCGTTACCGCACAAAAAATAGCTCTTTCCCAATTTAAGAACTGGAAACCCCGCAATATCGGACCAGCCGGTATGAGTGGCCGGATAACGGCTATCGATGCGATCGTCAGTAATCCCAACACAGTGTATGTGGGCGCCGCCTCCGGTGGTGTTTGGAAAACAGAGAACAGTGGTCAGACCTGGACACCTGTCTTTGATGAACAACCCACACAAAACATTGGTGCTATCGCTATACAACAATCCAACCCCTCAGTAGTATGGGTGGGCACGGGTGAGGGCAATCCCCGCAACTCACTTAACCTGGGTGCTGGCATTTACCGTTCGCCGGATGCCGGCAAGACCTGGAAGAAAATGGGCCTTGATAAAACCGTTTGTATCCACCGCATTGTCATCGATCCCACTAACGGCAATACGATCTATGCTGCTGCCATCGGTAATCCCTATGCAGAACATAATGACAGGGGTGTATTCAAATCCACCGATGGTGGCGACACCTGGAATAAGATATTATATGTAAACGATACAACAGGTTGTGCCGACCTGATCATTGATCCTTCCAATCCCAATAAACTCATTGCAGCCATGTGGCAGTTTCGTCGCACTCCCTGGAATCTTACCAGTGGTGGCAGCGGAAGCGGCTTATATATTACCGTTGATGGCGGAAAGAACTGGCAAAAATTATCTAAAGAAGATGGATTACCAGAAGGTCAATTGGGAAGAATAGGAATTGCCTTTGCCCGCAGCATGCCTTCCCGGGTGTATGCAAAAGTGGAAGCTACCAAAAATGGATTGTATAAAAGCGATGATGGCGGGTTTAAATGGACCCTGGTAAACAGTAATCCCGATCAGATAACCGACCGTCCTTTTTACTACCAGGAAATATATGTGGACCCTAAAAATGAGAACCGTATTTATGATGTGCACAGTACCATCACTTTCAGTGAAGATGGTGGCAAATCATTTTCCACCATGATCCCCTACTCCGGTATTCACCCCGATCACCATGCCTGGTGGATCAATCCCGAAGACCCCAACCTGATCATTGAAGGTAATGATGGTGGTATCGGTATTTCAAGAGACAGAGGTAAGAACTGGGTGTTTGATGAAAAGATCCCGGTAGGACAATTCTATCATATCAATGTGGACAATGAAATGCCTTACAATGTAATGGGTGGTATGCAGGACAATGGCAGCTGGCTCGGCCCCGGTTATACCTGGAGCAATGGCGGCATCCGGAATTATTATTGGAGTAATGTAGGCGGTGGTGATGGCTTTGATGTAATGTCTGATCCGGAAGATGCCAGTTGGGTATATAGCATGAGCCAGGGCGGCAATGTGGGCAGACGAAACTGGAAAACGGGTGAAGGCTGGTTCATTAAACCACCGGCATTAGATCCTAATCAAATGCTGCGGTTCAATTGGAACTCCGCCATTGCACAAGATCCTTTTGATAAAAAAACAATTTACTTCGGCAGCCAGTTTGTACATAAAAGCACTGATAAAGGGGTGAATTGGGAAACGATCTCCACTGATCTTTCCATGAATGATACCACCCGTATCAAGGCCTTTCAAAATACCGGTGGATTAACAATGGATATCACCGGTGCAGAAACCTACGGCACCATTTTAACCATTGCGCCTTCGGCAAAAGAAAATGGCACCATCTGGGCCGGTACAGATGATGGTAATGTTCAATTGACAAGAGATGGTGGAAAAACATGGACCAACTTCAGGGGAAAGATCGCCGGTTTGCCCACCGGTTGCTGGATACCGCAGATCGTGGCATCCCGGCATAATGCCGGCGAGGCATTTGTAGTAGCAAATGATTACCGCCGCGGCGATTCTAAAACATATTTTTTCAGAACAACAGATTATGGAAAAACATGGTCCCGCATGGCCGATGAAAATAAAGTAAGAGGCTATGCCTTGTGTATGATACAGGACCCTTCAGAACCAAATTTGATCTTCCTGGGAACAGAGCATGGTCTTTGGGTAAGTCTGGATAATGGCGTTACGTATGAGCAATGGAAAAATGGTTACCCTTCCGTATCCACATATGACCTGGCCATACAGGAAAGAGAAGCAGACCTGGTGATCGCCACCTTTGGCCGGGCACTTTGGATATTAGATGATATACGTCCGCTGCGCAAACTGGCAGCAGCAAAAGGACAGTCACTCACGGCACCTGTCACCCTTTTTCCGGCACCAGATGCCGTGCAGGCACAATACAAAGCTGCTCCCGGTTATGAGTGGAGCACTTATGGTTTGTATGATGGTGAAAACAGGCGGCGTGGCGCAGCAGTATCTTTCTTTATTAATAAACCAAAGGCCGCAGCAGATACAGCAACAAAACAACCATCCGCTGCACCTGCTGCCCCACAACCAGCAGCTACTGCAGCACCGCAAGGTGGTGGTGGTGGAAGAGGTGGTGGTGGCCGTTTCGGCGGTGGTGGCGCCGGTGGCAGAGGTGATAGCGCTATGGTAAGGATCTTTAACTCAAACAATGAACTCATCCGCACCTTAAGATGGAGTATTGACAGCGGTTTCAACCGGCAGTATTGGGGCATGGAAGAAAAAGGCGTACGCCAGCCCGGCACTCCCAAACCATTGCCCGGAGCCAATGAGCCCGGAGGTTTCCAGGTATTGCCCGGCACCTATAAATTAGTAATGACCTATGCCCGTGCCAGCGACTCCACTTTCATCACTGTAAAAGATGATCCAAGAATGGGCAACCGCAATGACATTAAGCTGGCGCAAAGAAATATGTTTGAACGTCTGAAGAAGTCGGCCAGCAAACTGACAGAAGGAATGGACCGCCTTACAGAAGCCGAAGAACTGTGTACCAAAATGCAATCCCAGTTAAAAGGAGTAGAAGGTAAAGATGCCGATTCGCTGCGCAAAACAACTACTAAGATGCAGGAGGAAATAAAGAAGATACGGGAACTGATCAACGGAAAAACTTCTGATAAGCAGGGTATCACCCGCAACCCGTTTGCTGTTACCGTAATGACACAGTTGCAACAGGCACAGCAATCCATTGGCAGTAAGATGGTGGCCCCGGGCGCACAGGTAGAAACAATGATAGCCAATGCCGAAAAAGCAGTGGCTGGAACAGTGGAAAAGATCAACACCTTCTTTGGCGGCAGCTGGATGAACTACCGCCAGCAGGTAGAAGGCACCAAACTGAATTTGTTCAAAGAGTATAAACCTATTGAGTAAAGAAGTGTCCCACAAAGACACCAAGAACACAAAGATTTTTTGAATCATTAATTTCTTCTTTGTGTTCTTGGTGTCTTTGTGGGAAATAATCTTTTGTAAGAAGCAAAACTTATTCTTATGATGAAAATGAATGCAGGCGCTTGGATTGGCATCATCGGTGGTCTCATCGGTTTGGTGGTGGGTATTGGCGCTGTGGTGGCCACCTCCGGTTCATCCGGTATCTATATGGGTCTTGGTATGTTATTGCTTTTTGGTGGCATGTTCTATTTATTCTACCGGCTTTTCTTTAAATCGATGATCAATACCAGCCGCTTACAAAAGATCGGGTTGCCCGGCAGGGCCCGGATACTGGAAGTAAGAGACACCGGCATTACCATCAACAACAGTCCGCAGGTAAAATTGATACTCGAGGTAAAAACCAGTTTGGGCCAGAAATTTACTACCGAATGCCGGGTGCTGGTATCCCGTATCAATCCCGGTGCCTACAGGCCCGGAATGGAAGTCCCGGTAAAAATAGACCCGAAGAATGAAATGAATGTAGCGATCGATTTCACTGGCGGTCAATCGGCAGCAGCGGGTGGCATTTCACAACCAGGAACAGATATGCTTTCCATGAAAGCAGACCTGGAACAAATGCAAAAAGAAAATGAAGCCATACTGCAATCCGGCAGGCAGGCAAGAGCTATCATCAAAAAACTTACGATGCTTGGTGTAAATGTAAATGGCAATAACCCCTATGTGGAATTAGAACTGGAAGTATTACCCGACAGCCTGCCCGCCTTTAGTGGCAAAGCCAAAGGGGTAATTGCCGAGGCATCCATTCCTAAATATCAGCCGGGCTGCACTGTCTATGTAAAATATGACCTGTATGATAACAGTAAAGTGGTGGTGGAGCATTCGTAAGACTTTTTTTTCATAGATCCGGTATAGGAAGCCGTGAAAGATTTTTTCAACATTATGAAAGCCTATATTTCTGTAAGTTTTAGTAAGAGAAAATCAGCAGACAAAGAACTTACCGCCATCATTGACACATTAAACGGGCTGAATATAAAGCCATTCATTTTTGTCGACAATTACAACTTTGACACAACACAGGAGCGGCAAATGATGCAACAAGCAATGACTGATATTGATAATTGTGACATTTTAATTGCCGAAACATCTGACAAAGGAATTGGGATTGGAATAGAAGCAGGTTATGCAAAAGCCAAAGGTAAAACCGTGATCTATGTACGGAAAAAAGAAGCAGAACACTCAACAACTGTTTCAGGGATCAGTGATTTTCAAATTATTTATCTTGACACTGCCGATCTGCAAAAACAACTTGCTTCGATACTAACATAGAATTCCGGACGCACCTCCATAATTTGATGGGGAACACTCCCACACAGAACAGGAAATACCTTACCAGGCAAAGGACCACCTGCACACACCCTTTTGACAGCTACACCTGCCCTTCCGACACCTGAACATGCCCTTGTGACAACTACACATGACATTATTACAAACGCACATGCCCCTATGACACTGACACACAGACAGGTGACTACCTGCACATGCCCTTGTGACAACCGCACATGCCCTTCTAACAACTGCACATGCCGTTGTGACAACTACACATGCCCTTCTGACAACTCCACATGCCGTTGTGACAACTGCACATAGCCAACTTACATTAACACATGGGCCTGTGACACTGACACACAGTCAGGTGACCACCTGCACATAGCCAACGTACATTAACACATGGGCCTGTGACACTGACACACGGTCAGGTGACCACCTGCACATAGCCAACGTACATTAACACATGCCCCTGTGACACTGACACACAGACAGGTGACACCCCGCACATAGCCAAGTTACATTAACACATGCCTCCGTGACAGCGGCACATGCCCCCATCACAATGACACATAACCAGTTTACAATCACACAAAAGCACAGCCAAACTCCATCATGCAGTACCTACTCCCCACTAGCCACTCCCCTAAATACCATAAAATAAGTATTGCACCCTCCATTTTCCCGGCTTACTTTTAATATACATTTACCACCCCGATCCATCTACCCGATTGAATCTTACTCCACTCTGATTATGCAGCCACTGTCTGGTGACCTGACAACACCAAACAGTTCAACAAAAAACAACTCTTGATTTGATTAGGGAATTGCTGAAAACCTAAAACAGAGTAGGCATGCACATCAAAACCATTTTATGAAATCAATTAAGATCGTTGTTACCAGCATCTTGGGCCTGCTGATGATGCTCATTTCCTTTACCGTATCGGCACAGGTACGGCTGCCCAATAACAACCTGAGAGAAGAATGCCTGAGTGGCGAAACCTATTACAGGGCACTCATTGCAAAACCTGAATTCCGAATTGCGCAGGAAAGAATCGAAAACTTTACAAGGGATTTTATCAAACGTCGCCTGGCCAATATTGCCACCGAAGACCGTACTGAAGATTATGTAATACCCGTAGTGGTACATGTGGTTTGGACAAGCGCCGATGAGAACATCTCCATGGCACAGATCCAAAGCGCCATTACCCTGCTCAACCAGAACTATGCTGCTGCTAATCCCGCAGCCTCCGGAATTCCCGTTCCTTTTCAACCACTCACGGGCAATCCGCATATTCGTTTTGCACTGGCCGTCAGAGATCCAATGTGCAATGCCACAACCGGTGTTATAAGAATACAAAACACAGGCGGTATTGATCTTAACCCTGTTCTTGATCCGGCAGATCCATTAAACTCTTTATTGGTAAACAACCCGGTAAAACAACTCTCTCCCGCATGGCCCAGCGATAAATACCTGAACCTTTGGGTATGCCGCTTTTCGGGCGGACTGAACGGGTATTCTTCTTTTCCCGGTATGCCGGCCAATGTAGATGGTGTGGTGGTACGGCATGGCTGCATGGGAAATATTGGCACCGCCGCTACAGCTACCCTCCGGTCGCAAACAGTGCCCACACATGAGATCGGTCACTGGATGAACTTACGCCATATCTGGGGTGATGATGATTTTACTCCACCCTTCAGCTCTCCGTTTTGTGCACAAGATGATGGTGTTGGTGATACGCCCCTGCAAGGTGCGAGAACTTCTTCCAGCTCCTGCCCCACATTTCCCACCGTATCCTGTTCCAATGGTCCCGACGGAAATATGTTCAATAACTATTTAGATTATTCTGCCTGTCGTTTTATGTTTTCCACCGGCCAGGTAGATCGTATGCATGCTGCATTGGATGGCCCCCGTGCAGCTATCCTTGCTTCCGATGCATTGATACCACCAACAGGAATTCCTGCCGCCGATCTGTATATACAAGACACGCCGGATGATGTGGGCAACCAGCCTAATGCCCAGTCAACTGTTTTTTATGTAAGTGAGGATATCTGGGTACGCAATACCAATGATGGAATCACCACACAATCTCATCAGAATGCAGAGTTCAAAACATCCGGGCCAAACTATGTATATGTACGGGTGCGCAACAGAAGTTGCAATACCGCAGCTCCACCGGCGACCGTGCGGCTTTATTGGGCCAAAGCCTCTTCAGGACTTTCGTGGCCTGATCCGTGGACAGGCATGGTTACTTCACCCGCATTGATGGGCAGCCCCGTCAGCCCGGTAGGTGTGCAAACCACCGGTACTATTCCCCCGGGAGGATTCCAGGTACTGGAGTTTCAATGGACCGTACCCAACCCGGCGACCTATGCTATGTTTGGTGCAGACATGAAACACTTTTGCCTGCTGGCAAGAATGGAGGAAACAGGTGTTACGCTGGCAGAAACCACCGACCTCTGGAATAATGTGAGAAATAACAACAATATTGCCTGGAAAAACATTGCCATCGACAATGCTGTTTCCGGAGATGACCGGACACAAGACATCCTGGTAGGTAATTATACCAAAGAAAAGATGACGGTCAATCTCCGCATCCTTACCCGCTTTGACGACAAGGCAATGACGAAGAAATTTGTACGTCCCGTTACCTTACAGTTAGGCGAAAAGTTATTTAAGTACTGGTATGAGAGAAATAAGGTAAATATAGAAAGCGGTATGTATAAGAACCAGTTTACCATTGTGAACAAGGACATCATTCTGCAAACCGGTAATGCAGAATTGCCAAACTTCCTCTTTGAACCAATGGAACTGCAGGCATTGAAAGTGAAGCTGAACAAAAAGCAATACCCCTTCACCCGTGAACAAACGGTGGTGGTGGATGTGCAGCAGATCAATGCCAAAACAGGAAAGATAATTGGAGGAGAACGATTTAAGTTTACCGTATTGCCATACAGGCGTTAATCAATGATTGAATAGTATTCCGGGAAGGTGGTGATTTTTGCCACCTTCCTTTTTTCAAGCAGCCATCAGATAAAGGAAGACAGAACGAAGGAGGGCTGCTCACCCCACACTCCCCACTATTTCCCTACTTTTGCCACAAAGGCCCTGTATGAAATTGTCGCATTTGTCAGAGACACTGATCGGTTCAGAAATCGTCAAACTTGGCGGAGAGATCCGGGAAAAGATCCGCCAGGGCGAACGTATATATAATTTTACTGTCGGCGATTTTGACCCTTCCATATTTCCCATTCCCAAAGAACTGGAAGATGCGATCGTAGAAGCCTACCGCAAACATTTTACCAACTATCCCGCCGCCGAAGGCAACCTGGACCTGCGGGAAGCTATTCACACATTCATTAAAGAAGCCGAAGGACTGGACTATGGTACCAATGAGATATTGGTGGCATCCGGTGGCCGGCCGCTCATCTACGCTGTGTTCCGTGCCCTGTGTGATAAAGGTGATAAGATCATTTATGCCGTGCCCAGCTGGAATAATAATCATTACACCCATTTTGTGGGCGGAGAGCATATTGTTATCGAAGCAAAAGCTGTTACTAACTTTATGCCTACGGCAACGGATATACTTCCCTATATAAAAGAAGCTACACTTATCTCCCTTTGTTCTCCTCAAAACCCAACCGGCACCACTTTCCGCAAAGAAGAGCTGGAAGCTATTTGTGATATGGTGATAGAAGAGAACAACAGAAGAAGCGCCGGAGAAAAGAAATTGTATGTGATGTATGATCAGATGTACTGGCACCTTACTTACGGAGATATTCAGCATTACGATCCCGTATCCCTGCGCTGGAATAATAATCATTACACCCATTTTGTGGGCGGAGAGCATATTGTTATCGAAGCAAAAGCTGTTACTAACTTTATGCCTACGGCAACGGATATAC
>JBEBIF010000593.1:0-1764 GCA_040080515.1 Chitinophagaceae bacterium
AAACTTTAAAGATCAAACTTCTTTTCTTCCCTGCCGTTATTTTCCCATTCTTTGAAAAGCTCGTTATACCTGACGTCATCCAGGCTCCGCTGGTTGTACTGACCGGCATTCGTCTTTTGCCGGAAAGCTTCATACAAGGTCACCGCACAAGCCACACTTATATTCAGCGATTGAATAATGCCTACCTGCGGAATGATAAAATTACCGTCGGCCATCGCTCTTATATCATCGCTTACGCCGCTATGTTCATTGCCAAAAACCAGGGCAATGCTTTTGGTAAAATCGATATGGTGTAAACTTACTGCATCGCTGCTGAGGTGGGTAGTTAAAATGGTTGAATAGTGTTTTCTCAGGGATGAAAAACAATCTTCTGCATTTTCAAACTGGTGAACGGTAAGCCATTTGGCTGCACTGGAAGAACTTCTGGCTCCCCATTTCTTATGGCGGGGAATTTTAGTGTTGAGAATATAAATATCCTGCACACCCACGGCGTCGCAGGTTCTCATTACTGCAGAAATATTATGAGGGTCAAAAACATTCTCCAACACAATGGTAATGTCGCCCTGCCTTTTATTTAAGACAGATATAAGCCTGTTATGCCTTTCCGGGGTCATTGAATCAGAAGTTGTTAGCTTGTAATAACCGGCAAATTAAGTATATTTATAATTGGTGATTTTAAATAAACAAACTTTATGAAATACTCTCCTGTTCAAAATTATATCGGCGGAAAATTTGTAGATGCCAGTTCACAAAGAACACTGGATGTTATCTCTCCGCTGGATGGCAACCTGCTTTCAAAAGTTCCTATGTCAACTGCCAAAGATCTGGATGTAGCCGTGAAAGCTGCCAAAACCGCCTTTCCTGGCTGGAGCAAAACACCGATCAAAGAAAGGGTACAAGTTTTCTTCCGCTACAAAACTTTATTAGAAAGAGACCTGAAACAACTGGCCGAACTATGCAGCGAAGAAAACGGAAAAACATACAGCGAATCAGTAGCAGAGATAGAAAAATGTATTGAACTGACAGAATTTGCCACTTCCCTCCCGCAATTAATAACCGGTGAAATATTAGAAGTAAGTAAAGGTGTGGAATGCAGAACGGAACATGTACCGCTCGGTGTCGTAGCCTCTATCGTTCCTTTCAACTTTCCGGCGATGGTGCCGAACTGGACCCTTCCCAATGCCATTGCTTTGGGAAATTGTATGATCATCAAACCTTCTGAAAAAGTCCCTCTGTGCTGTGGCAAACTGGCTGAGTTATTAAAAGAAGCCGGCCTGCCCGACGGGGTCTTCAGTATTGTAAATGGTGACAGTGAAATTGTTACCGCTATCTGCGACCATCCGGGTATTGAAGCGGTTTCGTTTGTTGGCTCTACAAAAGTTGCCAAGATTGTTTACCAGAGAGCGACCTCAAACTATAAAAGGGCATTGGCATTAGGCGGGGCAAAAAATCATTTGATGGTTTTGCCTGATGCTATTCCCGGAATGACAGCACAGAATGTGGCCGCATCCATGAGTGGCTGCGCCGGGCAACGCTGTATGGCTGCATCGGCCATGATCGGTGTGGGCAATGTTGACAGTATCGTTGATAAAATTTGTGAGGAAGCCAGAAAGATTATTCCCGGAGAAAATCTCGGCGCAGTTATCAGTAAAGAATCAAAGGAAAAAATTGAAAGATATATTGGAGAAGCAGAAAGAGATGGCGCTAAAATTTTAGTGGATGGCCGCAATGCAAAAGTGAAAGGAAAAGAGAACGGCACTTATG
>JBEBIF010000594.1:0-1763 GCA_040080515.1 Chitinophagaceae bacterium
TCTGTTTATTGGTTTTTTTGTAAAGCCTTTTAGCGGATTAATAACGAAGGAACTATTAAGCATGGTTGAGAAGAAAGTAAGTTGATTAAGCTGCTACTTGCGTACTAATCAATTAATTACCAACTATTTTCCGATACAAAACTTACTAAAAATATAATCCAGCTGATCTTCATTGGTGATCTCCCCGGTTATTTCACCCAAATAATGCAGGCAACGGCGAATATCCAGCGACAACAGATCTCCCGGAAGTTCATTATCCAGTCCCTGCTTAATATCATCCAGCGATTTAGCCACCTCTTTTAATGCATGATAATGGCGGGCATTGGTAACAATCGTACTTTCTGTTTGTACCTGTCCTTTCAACACGGTGTCCACCATTCTTTCTTTCAATACTTCTGTATGCAATCGTTGCTTTGCAGAAATGAATATCACTTTTTCAAGTCCTGCTAACTTCTCCCTCACCACTCCCTCTCCTGCCAGATCAATTTTATTTGCTACTAATAAATAATTCAGTTGCTGCTTGTCAAGTTCCGACTTCATAACCTTGACATCAGCTATGGGTTCTGCAGCGTCAAACAAATACAACACGAGGTCTGCCTGTTTCATTTTTGCCAGGCTTCTTTCCATCCCTTCATTCTCTATTACATCAGCTGAATGTTCCCGTATGCCGGCCGTATCAATAAGCCGGAACAGGACACCATCAATATTAATTATCTCTTCAATGGTATCACGGGTGGTGCCGGCTATCTCACTTACTATCGCCCTGTTCTCATTGAGTAAAGAATTCAGCAGGGTTGATTTACCAGCATTCGGTTTGCCCACAATAGCCACACTTACTCCATTTCGTATCACATTACCCAGCTGAAATGAATTGATCAGCTCATTTGTGGAATGGCTTAATTCATTGATGAGGTCGTAGAACTTTTTCCGGTCTGCAAACTCCACATCCTCCTGGCTGAAATCCAGCTCCAGTTCTATCAGTGCAGAAAATGTAATAAGCCGCTCTCTTAGCTCCTTTAAATTTTCGGAAAACCCGCCACGGATCGTATGCAGGGCTGCCTTTTGCGAAGCTGCCGTATTAGAAGCTATCAGGTCTGCCACAGCTTCTGCCTGGGCCAGGTCCAGCTTGCCATTCAAAAATGCCCGTTGGGTAAATTCTCCCGGTTTTGCCAACCGGGCCCCGTGCTTTATACAAGCATCGGTTACCTGCTGTTGAATATAAGGTGAGCCGTGACAGCTTATTTCCACCACATCCTCGCCGGTATAAGATTTAGGCCCTTTAAAAAGAGACAGGACAGCTTCATCCAATATTGCTTCTCCATCCTTGAGAAAACCTACATGTAAGGTGTGTGACTCCTGCTGCTGCAGCTCTTTGGAAGGAAATAGTTCATTGGCGATAGTAATAGCTTTTTTGCCACTTAGCCGGATAACCCCGATAGCGCCTACACCCGGAGGCGTTGCCAGGGCCACAATAGTATCGTCCCAACCGGTAAGTTTATGTGTCATTATGCCAAAAATAAACCAATTGCCTCTGGCTTGCCGGAATTTAAGTACTGACAAAAAAAATCCTCTCCCGGCTACCGGAAGAGGATTGAAATAGTTTTAAAGAAACCAATTTACTCGCCCTGCACCTGGAAGGTGATGGGTTGTTTACGGTACGCTTTTACCTGGCGG
This sequence comes from Chitinophagaceae bacterium, assembly GCA_040080515.1. Lineage (GTDB taxonomy): Bacteria > Bacteroidota > Bacteroidia > Chitinophagales > Chitinophagaceae > JJ008. The sequence goes on from JBEBIF010000594.1 coordinate 1,675, forward strand.
CCATTTTGTACGGCAGGTGTCCATTTAGGTCCTTTTTTAATAACCCGCATAGCTTCTTCTTCCATACCATAACCATGATTGGTAAGAGA
>JBEBIF010000140.1:0-8183 GCA_040080515.1 Chitinophagaceae bacterium
ATATGATATCAAACCCGCTGACCCAGAAAAGAACGGCCAGGGAAAAGATAACAGGTAAAAGTGAAAAGTGTCCTGATACCGCCAGGTAAGCTCCAATAGGCGCCAGTGATAATCCTAATCCAAGAATTAAATGACAAAGCGGGGTGAACCGTTTGGTATAACTATAACCCAGCACTACGGCCAATGCCACGGGCGACAAATAAAAACAAAGGCGGTTGATAAAGAAAGTACAAGCAATGAATAACAAACTGCTGATGATAGTGAAGGCCAACGCATTTTTTGGAGTAATGATTCCGGCAGGGATCTCTCTTATTGCCGTTCTCGGGTTCTTTGCATCATACTGCCTGTCGAGGTAGCGGTTGAAGGCCATGGCAGCGCTGCGGGCAAAGATCATGCAGAGAATAACGAGAATAAATTTAATGCCTATTAATTTCCAATCAAATTGCGGAGAAAATATTTTAGTATGCCAGCTGGGAACAACGGATGTTGTCTCAAACAACCCCAGAAAAAACCCTATCAACGCAAAAGGCATTGCGAAAATGGTATGGGAGAATTTTATAAGGGAGAGATAGTTTTTTACTTTCGGCATGTTACTAAATTAAATGAATCTGCGGTCTAAGTTCCCCGCCGCGGCGGGGTCAGGGGGTTTATTCTTGTTCTCACCAACTCCCACAACATCACTCCCGCCGCCGTTGCAATATTCAGCGAATGCTTCATCCCCAGCTGCGGTATTTCTATACATCCATCACAAAGTGCTATTGTTGATTGCTCCACCCCTGCTTTTTCATTTCCAAAAATGACAGCTATTTTTTCGTCAGCATCAAAACCAATTGCATTCAGTTTATAACTTCCTTCCGCCTGCTCTACCGCATATACACTGTATCCATTTTCCCGCAGGTCAGCAATTGCTTCTGCAGAATTGGCAAAATGTTTCCACAGCACTGTTTCTTCAGCGCCAAGAGCGGTTTTCTTTATTTCTTTATGGGGAGGTTGAGATGTATAGCCAATGATATAAATTGCTTCTACCAAAAAAGCATCGGATGTGCGAAACACACTGCCCACATTGTAAGCGCTGCGGATATTTTCCAACACGACTATCACCGGCGTTTTCTCTGCTTGCCTGAATTCTTCCACCGACTTCCGGTCCAGTTCTTCCATGCTTAGTTTGCGCATGGCGCAAATATAGTTATGAGAAGCGAGTTATGAGTTACGAGCAGCACCCGAAAAATTGAAGATGTTTCGTTCTTTTGGAAACCACTCATAACTCACCACTCGCAACTTTCCTTTATTTCTTTAGCAGCTTTATAGTACCCTTTTCTCCATTTGCAGACTCCCAGTTAAGAAAATATATTCCCGGTGCCCATCGTTCAGCCGGAAGTTGAAATAAATTTTCGCCATAATTCAAATTATATATCACTGCCTCGGTTTGTCTTCCCATAGGATCCATCAAACTGACCTGCAATTGCTGTGCAAATTTGGATTTGATGTTTATTGACAACTGGCCTTCTACCGGGTTGGGATAAGATCCAACGATCACCGATTCCTGTACAGAAGCCGGATAGTCAAAACAAGCCCCTTTATTCGGAATGGCCAAACTGATCCAATTAATCCTTTTTGCAAGCCAGTCTTTTAATACGGTTATTTCCTCACTGTATGTAGTTGGGTAAGGCTGCGGATTAGGCCACACATATTGTCCCAGCACGGGCCAGCGCTGAAAATGCCGCTGCCTTGCTTCTGTGGTAAGACTTACCACAGAATCAATAAGCGTATTCAATCTGCTATCACTTAAACTGGTTTGCCGCAATTGTTTCCAGCGGCAACGTAAACCGGATTGAAAAGCAGAATCATTTTCAAGTTTATACCACCAGAAAGGTATTTGCCAGAAATCCTGCGGGCAGGTCATGTTAAACTGGTACGCCCAGCCGTTCGTATCACTGCCGCGGCAATAATTGGCATTGTGAAAGGCCAGATCGAAATCCCATACAGGACCGGCCACTATTTTTCCACCTTTGCTCTGCCGGTCCTTATGAAAATAAGTACTCAGGCGGTAGCCATCCACATTCCGGCTCAGCTCATTGATAATAAAGAAATCAATAAATGAAGGTTCATCGGCAAATTTGCGCCAACCAGTTTGCCTGTCCTGGAATTGCGGACTGTTAAGCGCATTTTCAAAACTATCCACATAGCTCCTCAACCAGCTTTGTTGTTCCGGCACAATAGAAGCTACTTTCGGATAAATATAACTGTACCGTATCCGTTGCCCTGCATTGCCATAGGGGGGTGTATGAACGGAATACCAGGCATCCGCCTCTTTATCTATGGAGAAAATATAGCCGCCCGTTACAGCATCGCCGGTTATATCCGTGGTGTTGATCTTAGAAATATTTACCCGGCCACCATTGCGTTTTATTTTTTCCATTAACACATATATGCCTTTATAGTCGCCATTGAGCACCACTTCCACATAGCGGCAGTTGGCCGCCCAATGCCCCATTTCTCTTGCCATAGTATAGGCAAGAAAATTATGCATCAATGTCTTTTCATTATAAGGTGCATACAGTACCCAATCACTTTCCTTTGGCAGCCCGAACAATGCCCTGTCCTGTGAGTTACCCGCATTATCCCAAAGTTCAATTCCGTATGATTTCATCGGGAACATCTGGGAAGACTGGCCCCTGATCTCAATACCGATCTTCCCGTTATAATGATTGAAGGGATCTGTTATGTTGTTTCTCACTCCCGGTCCGTTGTATATGATGCCCATATCGGCCATGATCTTGGGATCATTCAAAATAACCTGCCCGTTCGTATTGATCACTACTACAGGAAGATTGGAAGAGGTGAGGGTTTGCCCTGCCAGCTGCATGACTAACAGTACCAGTGGCATTACTAGCTGAATTCTTTTCATAATCACGGTTGTGATACTAAAGTTACTGCAATTGTAAAATGCCCCGGTGATTACTTTCGATTCACGATCTTCTTACACTACAAAAGCTAAGAGATGAAAAAAGAGGCAAAGAGAGACTCCCCTCTTTACCTCTTTTACTCCTTTATCTCTTAGCCCTATTTCAGATTCACGATCTTCTTATCCTTCGGATACCTCACACTGTAGCTGAACCGTACTTTCTTGCTTTCGCCCGGTTTCAGGTCCAGCTTCCAGGTCAGCACCCCGGTTTCTGCATTTACCATGGCTTCGCTGCCATCTTCCAGTGTTACGATCACTTCTTTTATATTGCTGAGCGGGAACTGGTCTTTCAGCAGCAGGTTCACATCCGTTACTTTATTATTTTTTACCAATAATTCGTAAGTGAACACCTGTTTGCTTTCCTTGCCGCTTGTTTTCAGGCTGCTGAGTTCTTTTATCAACGAACGTTTTACTGCCACTCGTTTATCCCGGCCCAATGAAAGGTTCAGTGTGTCAGCCGTTGTATTCGGGTCAATTACAGATTTACCGATATAAGTATCATCCATTATGATGTTTGCATCACCGGGCAGCAGATCAAGATTTTGCCAGTCGGCAACTTCTGCCAGCAGGTAAGCTTCCTTATCCATTCGTGGCACTGCATAATTTTTCAGCACACAGGTGATCTCCTGGTCTTTGATGGTAACGCTGTTCAGCTGACCATCACTGGCAATATCATACGGAAGGTCTATTTCATAATTGGTATTCAGCTGGCCTTCATTCAGGGTGGTATATTGCTGCAGGGTGCTGGGGTCAATGGTCTGATCTCTTACTTTTTCCTGTTTGTAATACCCATCCGCTCCTGTTACCACTACTTCAGCCAGGTTCTTATCATCAAAAGACTGGATCATGTTTCGCTGTGCATTGCCGGCAGCTGCCCTGCGTTGCAGGTCGGTATAAATGCCGGGCACATACAATTGCAGGTACCAGGGAGTAAGCACGGGGGCGGTCACCCCAAAGTTGGGCGTACCGGTACTTAAGGTAAGTTTGGTCTTTTTCCAGTCAAGCCCTGTTGTTTGTGTCAGTGATGCTTTATATATCATCCTTACTTTATTGGTCTTGGAATTCACCCGTACATCATACACCGCTGTCCAGCCGGCATTAGTGGTGTAATAAGAAAGATTCACTGGTATTTCACCAGTCTTTTTACAAATTACTTGTAAAAAAACCTGTCCGTAAGGTTTTTGTTTAATGGGTGTAACTGCGGTAATCAGGTTGATCCTTTTCCTGATCTCTGCGATGCGGATATTCTGCAGATTGATATTCTGGTTGTGATTATAAATATTGGTCTTCGACTTTTCGATCTTTGCATTGTAGTATTCCAGCAGTTTCAGTACTTCATCACTTGTCACGGTCTTATTACCGCTGGTGTTGATGGTGGTCTCGATCAGCAAACCGGTCTTTGTTAAAATTTCCTGGTCAATCACGATCAGGTTATCAATACGACCGATCTCTTTTTGTAATAACAAAATGCTGTCTTCCATTCGTTCCACTTCCCTGGTTTTTGCAATGGGAGGCACTACGGGATAAAACACACTATAACGTTGTGAAAGCAGGGCCACATCTTCGGGCACACTTATTTGCAAACTGTTAATGTCTGCACTGGTGCTCAACTGGCTGATGACGATTATTTTAGTATTCGCATCCACTTTCACTTTGGATTCATGTGTCAGTTCGGCGCCATAGCCGAAATACACAGTGGCATTATTGATAGTGGCATCTACTCTTGCCGTGTCCCCGTTATCACGGGGCAGGCTTTGGGCATACAGGTGGGTACAGGAAATGGCTATTCCTGTGAACAGGATTATTTTTTTCATGATGGTTGATTGTTTCTCTACTGATGCAGGGAGAAGTGGGGTTACACAAAGAGGCGGGAGAATTTATAAAAAATCATTTCACTTCCAGTTTGTAAGCGAGCAGCGTATATTTCTCCGAAATTCCATAATAGTATCCAATGTAGAGATTATAATAGCCTTTGACTGTTACAGGGTAACGAAATTCAATCCAACCCTCAACGTAATTTGATGTGCCACCATATGAGGCTTTTTCCTGATTATCCGAAAAAGCATATAGCGCATTGATCCTCTTTTCTGTTTTTAATCTGAAGAGCAATGTATCCCCGGCCTTTGTGCTTATCAATGAAATATCCGGCGAAACTTCCGGAATGGTATCTGCTAAAAAATCAGATAAAAACAAAGGCAGTTTTTTGAATGTTCGTTTATCTATTCTATTATCAAACTGAGGTTGTTTTTTCTCAGGCAGATGATTAAGCATGAATTTTTCAGGAGCTGTAAAATAATATGTTTCATTAAACTGCTTTCTATATACTGGCTTGTCCTCATTGGTATCATCCAGCACACCAGTAGCCCATGTTGCATCTATATGCCGCCATGTACCATTTATTTTCACTGCATTCCAGGCGTGGTTCGAACGAAGAGAACGATGGCCCAGAAAAACATCTCTCCTTCCTGTTCTTCCGTAACCTTCTACAATTTCAGATTCAATCGAAAATGCATCACAGAAATATTTCACCAGGTTGGCATATCCGCTACAAATGGCTTTTTTATTCCGGAGTACATAATTAAGCTGGGCAGCAGAAGGGTCTTCACGAATAAAAGCTTTTACATCATACATTATATTTTCAGTAATCCAAATAAAAGCAGCCCTGAGCCTGAGGGAATCCGTGTCAAAATTGGTTCTGATATAATAGGTAATCTTATACAGATCTTTTTCCGATCTGATTTTCACCTGGTACTCACGCATCAAACTATCCACCCTGGTATAGCTATCTTTTTGGGCGAAACAGGAAACAGTCAGCAAAAGGGACACTGATAAAAAAAATAACCGGCGCAATTTCATTTCAATTATTCTTCAAAATTACTATTTCAAAATAGGTCGTAAACCGACTATTTTTGCCCTTCATGTCAAAAGCAGCGGCAACCTCCGATACACCAATGATGCAGCAGCACCGGGCTATCAAACAAAAATACCCCGATGCCATCCTGCTGTTCCGTGTCGGCGACTTTTATGAGACCTTCGGACAGGATGCCGTAGTGGCTTCCGGAGTACTGGGCATTACTTTAACAAAAAGAAATAATGGCGCCGCTTCTTCTGCTGAACTGGCAGGTTTTCCCCATCATGCACTGGATACGTATTTACATAAATTGGTAAAAGCTGGTCACCGGGTAGCCATCTGCGATCAGCTGGAAGATCCCAAACAAGCCAAAGGCATTGTAAAACGTGGCGTAACGGATATGGTAACACCGGGCACCACCGTCAATGATAAACTGCTCGAACATCATACCAACAATTTTTTAGCCGCTATTCATTTTGGAGAGAATGATCAATACGGACTGGCCTTTCTAGATATTTCCACTGGCGAATTCCTCGTTGCCGAAGGCGACCGGGAATATGCAGACAAGCTGCTGCAAAGCTTCAAACCGGCCGAAGTAGTGTTTCAGCGACATCAGCAAAAGAAATTCAAAGAATATTTCAACAGCAAGATGTACACCTACACCTTAGATGAATGGATATTCGACTTTAACTATGCAGAAGATACCTTGCTGAAACATTTTCAAACCCACTCCCTGAAAGGTTTTGGCGTGGATGAACTAAAGAACGGCATGATCGCTGCCGGCGCCATCATTCATTATTTAAGAGATACAGAACATCCCCACCTGCAGCACATCACCTCACTGCAACGGATAGACCGGGATGATTTTCTGTGGATGGACCGGTTCACCATTAAGAATTTAGAATTAATAATTAATAATTCTGAAAGCAATACTACTCTTATTGGTGTGATGGATAACACGGTTTCGCCAATGGGGGCAAGATTGCTGAAACGATGGATCGTTTTTCCTTTAAAAGATATTCAGAAAATAAATGAACGCTTAGATACGGTTGAATTGCTGATAAAGGAAACCGACCTGCGTACAAAACTCAGCCAGCACATTAAACAGTGCGGTGATATTGAACGGCTGGTCTCCCGGATACCGATGAAGAAGATCAACCCGAGGGAAGTACTGCAACTGGCCAGGGGCCTGAAACAGGTGGATGCCATCAAACAACTTTGCTTATCATCCACCAGCGAATACCTGAAACGCCTCGGCGATGCACTGAATCCCTGTCCTTATATCGCTGATAAGATATTTAAAGAGATCGTTGACAATCCACCCGCCATCGCAGCTAAAGGGGGTATGATGAACAGTGGTGTTAGCAGGGAGCTTGACGAATTGCGGCAGATCTCATTCAACGGAAAAGAATACCTGGCGCAGCTACAGCAAAAAGAAGCGGAACGCACCGGCATCAGCTCCCTCAAGATCGGTTTCAATAATGTATTTGGCTATTATTTAGAAGTAACCAATTCACACAAGAACAAAGTACCGGCCGAATGGATGCGCAAACAAACGCTGACCAGTGCCGAACGCTACATCACCCCCGAACTTAAAGAATACGAAGAAAAGATAACCGGTGCCGAAGAGAAGATATTAAAGATCGAACTGGAATTATTTGAAGCGTTGCTGAATGAACTGGCTGATTATTTAGCTCCAGTGCAAACCAATGGCAACCTGGTCGCCATCCAGGATTGCCTTTGCTGCTTTGCCAATAATGCCATTCAGTACCAGTATAAAAAACCACACCTGCACACCGGTGATGAACTGATCATCAAAGAAGGCCGTCACCCGGTTATAGAACGGAACCTGCCGGCAGGCGAAAGTTATATCAGCAATGACCTGGAATTAAACAAAACAGATCAGCAACTCATCATCCTTACCGGGCCAAACATGAGTGGTAAATCGGCATTGCTTCGCCAAACCGCACTCATTACGCTGATGGCACATACCGGTTCTTTTGTTCCGGCAGCAGAAGCAAGGATCTCATTGACAGATAAAATATTTACCCGTGTGGGCGCCTCAGATAACCTTAGCGGCGGCGAATCCACTTTTATGGTGGAGATGAATGAAACAGCAAGCATCATCAATAATATCACCGACAGAAGTTTGATCCTGCTGGATGAGATCGGCAGGGGCACTTCCACTTATGATGGCATTTCCATTGCCTGGAGCATTGCGGAGCATTTGCACAACTCGCCGCATCAGCCCAAAACATTATTTGCCACACACTACCATGAGTTGAATGAACTGGAAGAAAAATTTCCGAGGGCAAAGAATTTTCATGTCACCAATAAAGAAGTGGGCAATAAGATCATTTTTCTGCG
>JBEBIF010000595.1:0-1757 GCA_040080515.1 Chitinophagaceae bacterium
CCCAAATTCCTTGACCTTCATAGCTTTAGCTAAGAAGACCGTACTATTCCCTCCTTCGCCAAGGCTTCGGAGGGCAATGAAAGAACTAATTGGGGCGGCAAAGATAAGGGCAAATGCCTTATGGGCAAAGGCTTTCAGCATTTTTTTCTTCCGGCCAGAGAGTATTTTGTTGGGCCGGCTGCAGTTCCCTGATTGAGCTGACCTTGCGACGCTCCGTTCATCGTCCCTTTTTCTGCTCACCACTTGCGAAGCTGTTTTATTGCCTCCGGAATCTGGCTGTAGCGATAGGACCCAAGGTAGCATTGCCGTTGGCCAGCACCATGGCCTGCCCGGCCTGCAATACATGAATATCTTGTTGAGGTACGGTCGCAGGATTGGCATATCCAAACACATCGCCTTCTTCTGTGCCGGCATCATATGCATAAAGGTTGATGGTGGTATCAGCAACCCATTGCTTATTATTATATAGTTCCATACCACTCACTCCAACAAACCAGTCTGGCGTAGGGCCCAGCATCGATTCAAAACTGATTTTTGAATAATTACTGTTGCAATAGATATTTACATTGCTGCTGCCAATGGTAGTTGGTGACACAAAAAGGATTAATGCCAATCCATTACCGGTATTTATAGTAGAGTCAATTTCAGCAAGAATAGGTGCACCCTGACCGGTTTCTGCCAATACTTCTGTGCCATAGCTTGCCTTTGTTCCTTCTTTCCATAAACCGGCATTACCATTATGCACCATACCAATAAAGGTGGTGTAATGAGCACCCGGAGGAACGGTAAAGGCTGGCGAGGTCCATTTCCCGGTTATAGTAATAATGTACCTCGCCTCAGAAAATGGGACAGAAACTTCATTCATTTCCTTTTTGCAGGAAGACAGCAGCAGTGTTGCTGAAATAAAGGCAATTATGATTTTCATAGCCTGGTTTAAGTTAATAGCATAAGGTAACTGCATAAAAGTAATAGCCTTTTAAAAAAGGAGTTGTCAGCCAGCTTACTATATACAAAAAAAATCATCCGCCGGATTGGCGGATGATTTTTAAATAATATGCAAACAGGTTAATTGATCTTCTCCACCTGCATATAGTTCAGTTCCACTGGTGTAGATCGTCCAAATATCTTCACTGTTACTTTCAGTTTTTTCTTTTCATCATTCACTTCTTCGATCACCCCGTTAAAATCGTTGAATGGTCCTTCGATGATCTTGATCGTTTCTCCTACAATGAATGGCTCACTCATGCTGATGCCGCCTACTTCAGCCATTTCGTCCATCTTGCCGAGCATCTTATTTACCTCCGCCTTACGGAGTGCAATCGGGTTTTCTTTTCCAAGGAAATGAATGACGCTGTTGGTATTCTTAATAATATCCCGGAGATCATCGCTAAGCTTTCCGTTGGCAATTTCAATCATCACATAACCGGGATAATAGTTTCTTTCCCGCATTACTTTTTTCCCGTTGGCAACTTTATATACCTTTTCCACTGGTAAGAATACCTGTTTCACCTGTACCCATCCGCCACGGGATATTTCTTTATCGAGGTACTCCTTCACCTTTCTTTCCTTACCACTCACTACCCGCAGCACAAACCATTTGGTGTCCTGTTGTACGTTTTCTGTATTCGTAGTCGCTTCCATTATTTATAAAATCTGGTGATGCTTATGATTTAGTCGGGAACAGCATTTTATAGGCCTGTTTAAAGATATTGCCTGCGGCAAAATCCATTGCCAGTACCACGAATGTGACCACAATG
>JBEBIF010000141.1:0-8164 GCA_040080515.1 Chitinophagaceae bacterium
TGGTGGTAAAGGAAAAAACCTGAAAGCTAAACTGCGCAGGGAAAAAAGACAAGAACTGGCCGACGCACAAGGAGATGCTGCGGATGACAACAAATTGCAGGTAACAGAATTTATCAGCGTAAGTGAACTGGCCAACCTGATGGATGTAAGCTTTGCCGAGGTGATCAGCAAGTGTATGGGGCTTGGTATCATGGTATCTATCAACCAACGCCTGGATGCCGAGGTAATAGAACTGGTGGCCAGTGAATTTGGATTTGATGTAGAGTTCATCAATATGGAAAAGCAGATGGAAATGGAAGAAGACGATGATGAAGATGATGAAGAAGAACTTCAGTTCCGGTCTCCCATAGTAACCATCATGGGCCACGTTGACCATGGTAAAACCTCTTTACTGGATCATATCCGTAATGCAAGTGTGGTGGCAGGAGAAGCAGGAGGTATTACCCAGCATATCGGGGCCTACCAGGTAACCTTGCCAAACGGAAAAGAAATAACCTTCCTGGATACTCCCGGTCACGAGGCCTTTACAGCCATGAGAGCAAGGGGTGCAAAAGTTACCGACATTGCTGTAATAGTAATTGCTGCTGATGATGCCGTGATGCCACAAACCCGTGAAGCGATAAGTCATGCACAGGCTGCCAATGTGCCCATGATATTTGCAGTAAATAAGATTGATAAAGACGGCGCTAATCCGCAAAAGATATATGAGCAGCTTTCTCAAATGAATATATTGGTGGAAGAATGGAGCGGTAAATTTCAAAACCAGGAAATAGCAGCTAAAAGCGGTTTGAACGTTGATAAGCTACTGGAAAAAATATTGCTCGAAGCAGAAATGCTGAACCTGAAAGCTAACCCTAACCGGGAAGCTACAGGAACCATCATTGAAGCATCACTGGACAAGGGCCGTGGTTATGTGGCCACTTTGCTTGTAGAAAATGGAACATTGCATCCGGGAGACCTGATCGTAAGCGGTCAGTATTTCGGCCGTGTAAAAGCGATGTTCAATGAAAGAAATAAAAAAGAAGATAAGGCCGGACCATCTGCACCTGCAGTGATCCTGGGATTGAATGGTGCCCCTCAGGCCGGTGAAAAATTCAAAGTGTATGAGGATGAAGCAGAAGCAAAAGAAATTGCCTATCGCCGGGCACAGATATTAAGAGAACAGGGTATTCGTACTAAGAAACATATTACACTCGATGAGATCGGCCGTCGCCTGGCACTCGGAAGCTTTAAAGAATTGAAAGTGATCATCAAAGGTGACGTGGACGGTTCCGTAGAAGCATTAAGCGACTCATTACAGAAATTATCTACACAGGAAATTTTGGTGAGTGTGATCCATAAAGGCGTGGGACAGATCAATGAAAGTGATATCGTACTGGCCGAAGCATCAGATGCTATCGTTATTGCGTTCAACGTACGTCCTTCGCTGCAGGCATCCAAACTGGCCGATAATGCCGGAATTGAAATCAAGATGTACTCCATCATTTACAATGCCATTGAAGAAGTGAAGAGCGCTATGGAAGGAATGCTGGAACCAAAAACACAGGAAAAGATCATTGCCAATGTGGAAATAAGAGAAGTGTTCAAATTTGATAAAGCAACCGTGGCAGGATGTACTGTAAGAGATGGCAAGATCAAAAGAGATTCGAAGATCCGCCTGATCCGGGATGGTATTGTGATCTACCCTACGGGTGATGCAAGTGCAGAACTGGGATCATTGAAGCGATTTAAGGATGATGCAAAAGAAGTATTGTCCGGCATGGAATGCGGATTAACCATTAAGAATTTCAGTGACTATAAAGTAGGCGATGTAGTGGAAGCCTATGAGGTGGAAGAAGTCAAGAGAACGTTGTAAACAAAATTCCAAAGCGATAAATTCCAAATTCCAGCCTTTTCGGTGATAAAATGGGATTTGGAACCTGCCTGACGGCAGACAGGTTTCTTATTTGGGATTTAATCAAAAAAATTTTGTTAAATACCCCTTCCCCGTTGCTATAGTAGTAAAGGGAAAATTACTTTTGAACTTATGCATTATTTTAAAAGAATACTAACTGTTTGCTTCCTGCTGGTTTCAGTTGCGGCAAGTGCCCAGCCACAAGCCCGGAAGGTGGTCGCAGATAAGATCGCCGCCATTGTGGGAGACCGGATCATCCTTCATTCAGACATTAAAAATTCACTGGCAGATATTGCCCGCCAGGGTGGTGCCATTCCCGAAAACGGCGAATGTGTGCTGATGGAGCAAGCCATCATCTCCAAGGTACTGATGCTTCAGGCAGAAAAGGATTCACTGCCCGTAACAGATGAAGAAGTGGAAGCAGATCTCGACAACAGGATACGTACTTATATCAACCAGCTCGGCAGCCAGGAAGCGCTGGAAGAAATAGCCGGTAAATCCATCTACCAGATCAAAGACGATGCAAGGGAATCCGTAAAAGAACAAAAGCTGGCTTCTGCCATGCAGCGTAAGATCGTGGATAATGTACGCATCACCCCGGTAGAAGTGAAAGCATTCTTTGATAAAATCCCCAAAGACAGTTTGCCCTTTTATGAATCCGAACTGGAAGTTTGCCAGATCATCATTTATCCCAAAGCCGCCCGTGAAATAGAACAATACATTGTGGGGGAAATGAACAATTATAAAAGACAGGTAGAATCCAAACTCACGACTTTTGATCAGTTGGCCAAAACCGTGTCGGAAGATCCGGGCAGTAAAGATCGTGGCGGCCAATACCAGATCAACAGGAATGAAAAAAACTGGGACCCTGTTTTTATGTCAACCGCCTTCCGCCTGAAAGAAGGAGAAGTATCCTTTCCGGTAAAATCTAAATTCGGATATCATATTATACAAATGGTACAACGAAATGGAGACGATGCTATCGTTCGCCATATACTTCGTATCCCACCGGTAACGGAGAATGAGATCAGCATTGCCAAATCAAAACTCGATACCGTTCGTTCCAGGATCATTACCGGTTTACTGGGGTTCAATGAGGCCGCTACTAAATACAGTGATGATGAAGCGGCAAAATATACCGGCCCCTGCATCACCGGAAGAGATGGCTCCACCTATGTTACGATCGATCTGCTCGACAAAGACATGGTAGGGATGCTGAGCAAAATGAAAGTGGGTGAATACTCTCAGCCGGTGGCTTACACCGATGAACAAGGTAAAAAAGGCGTACGCATTATCCATCTGAAATCCCGTTCCGAACCTCACCGGATGAACCTGGCTGATGATTACAGCAAGATCTCCGGCTATGCACTTGAAGAAAAGAAAGCGAAAACACTGGAAAAGTGGATCAAGGACAAGTTGCCCACCTACTACATTATGATCGATTCAGAAACAGGACGGCAGTGCCCCCAGGTCAATAAATTTGCTACCAGTAATTAATTATTACCTACCGGATTATATAAGAACCGTTGCTGAGAAGCAGCGGTTTTTTTTATGGGAAAGAGGTCACGCAGAGGGCGCAGGGGATGCTGAGAAAAACTTTTATACCCCTTGTATTCCCTGTGTGCCCTGCGCCCTCTGCGTGACCCTACCTGATTTCCCATTCCGGGGTATCCTGATTTACTTTACCTTTGCTGCCTCAAATGAGTGATGCTATCAAACACGAATGCGGACTGGCATTCATCCGGCTACGTAAACCCTTCTCTTATTACCAGCAACAGTATGGTACGGTGCTGTGGGGCCTGAACAAACTGTACCTGCTGATGGAAAAGCAGCACAACCGCGGCCAGGACGGCGCTGGTGTGGCAGCAGTGAAACTGAATGTAGAACCCGGTTACCCCTTCTTACACCGCATACGCAGCGGCACCCCGCAACCTATTGCCGATGTATTTAAAAAGATCGGTGCTGAAATAGACGACCTGGCCAAATTCAACCCCGATATAAAGAACCACCCCGGACTGATGAAAGGCCATATATCCTTTTTGGGTGAACTGCTTCTTGGCCATCTCCGTTATGGGACACAGGGAAAAAACAATGCAGAATTTTGTCACCCGTTCTTAAAAAGAGATACCATACCTGCAAGAAACCTGGCATTGGCCGGGAACTTTAACCTGGTAAATACGGAAGAACTTTTTTCATTGGTAAATATCGATCCGGGAGAATTTCAGCGGCAAAGCGACCTGGCTGCGATGATGGAAGTGATCCACCATTTTTTATTAAAAGCCGATGAAGCCTCCCCGCATCATATGGATATTAAAGCCGTATTGAAAAAAGCGCTGGCTTTATTTGATGGAGGATTTCATGTGGCAGGAATGACAGGCAACGGGATCGGTTTTGTATTCCGGGATGCACATGGTATCCGGCCCTCTTATTATTATATCAATGATGAAGTGGTGGTGGCAGCTTCCGAAAGAGCAGCGATACGTACGGCATTGAATGTAGGTGAGAATGAAGTGCAGGAACTGATGCCCGGCAATGCACTGATCGTAAATGAAAAAGGGGATGTGGAAATAACCCAGATACTGGAACCACAGGAGAGAAAGGCCTGCAGCTTTGAACGCATCTATTTCTCCCGCGGCAGTGATGAAAAGATCTACCGGGAACGATTAGCCCTTGGCTACAACCTGAGTGAGCAGGTACTGGATGCCATTGATTATGATCTGAAGAATACCATTTTCTCTTTTATTCCCAATACAGCAGAAACAGCTTTTTATGGCATGCTGAAAGGCATGGAAGATTACCTGAATAAAGTAAAGATAGAACGCATACTCAGCTGGGGCAAGGACTACGATGCTGCAAAGCTGAGTGAAATGATCAACCGCCGTATCCGCATTGAAAAAGTGGCTATCAAGGATGTGAAGATGCGCACCTTTATCACCGAAGATGTGAATCGTAATGAAATGGTGCAGCACGTCTATGATATTACCTATGGCACCGTTCGTGCCGGCGAGGATACACTGGTGGTGATCGATGATTCTATTGTAAGGGGCACCACTTTAAAGGAAAGCATCATCCGGATGCTGGGAAGGCTGAAGCCAAGACGTATTGTAGTGGTTTCATCATCACCGCAGATCCGTTATCCCGATTGCTATGGTATTGACATGAGTAAAATGGGAGACTTTATCGCCTTTAATGCCGTGGTGGAACTGATGAAGGAACACAACCGGCTGGACTACCTGAAAGAACTGCTGGAGAAATGTAAAGACCTGCAACGTAATAATCAATTACACACGGAAAATATAGTGCGGCATCTGTATAAACAATTTAGTACAGAGGAGATCTCTGCAAAGAT
This sequence comes from Chitinophagaceae bacterium, assembly GCA_040080515.1. Lineage (GTDB taxonomy): Bacteria > Bacteroidota > Bacteroidia > Chitinophagales > Chitinophagaceae > JJ008. Next base: position 5,244 of record JBEBIF010000141.1, read on the forward strand.
CGCTCAGCTGATCACACCTCCGGGGTTGGATATTCCGGTAGATGTTATTTTCCAAAGCATAGAAGACCTGCACCGGTCCTGCCCCAATAACCTGGGCGACTGGTACTTTACCGGCAACTATCCCACACCCGGTGGTAATAAGGTGGTGAACAAGGCCTTTATCAACTACATGGAAGGAAAGAATGTACGAGGGTATTGATAATTTTGGAAAGTGCAATTTTGAAATTGGGAAATTGTCCGAACTTTCAACCCGATTTCTAAATTTTCCAATCCTATTTTTCCCAATAAAATAATTTCTACTATGAGGCAAGTTATTCTTATCCGTCATGCAAAAAGCGACTGGAACAATCCCGGTCTGGCTGATTTTGACCGATCACTGAATGACCGGGGTAAAAAAGATGCACCGGTGATGGCGCAACGGCTCCTCGATCGAAAAGTGGCTATTGACGCCTTTATTACCAGCCCGGCAAAAAGAGCGGCCAAAACAGCAAAGATCTTTGCGGCAGCCTATGGCCGTAAGAAAGACGAGATCCTTTTTAAAGAAGAACTGTACCTGGCCGCACCTCATACTTTTTATACAGTGATAGAAAAAATCACAGATACGTTTGACAGCATTGCGGTATTCTCTCATAATGAAGGTATCACCGAATTTGCCAATATGATCGCTGATGTGCGCATTGATAATATTCCTACCTGTGGGGTGTTTGCTGTAAAGGCTGATTGTAAACACTGGACTGATTTCCGCGGAGCTAAAAAAGAGTTCTGGTTCTTTGATTATCCAAAAGCCGGGTAATGGGATCACGGATGATGCTGATGAGGCGGATTAATACGGATTTATTCTGCTGCGCAGAAGGGGTGATGGGAACGCTGATTAAACAGATATTCACAGATCATCTTGCGGTTGCTGTTTGTATGAAAGAAGTAACAGCAGCACTAAGTTGATTAGTAGTTTCAACAAGTGGTACTTTATACGGAAAAGTTCTTGCCACTTTTAAAACATCATTCAGTGAGAACGTTTTTTGATTTATACAAACCGCTATTCCTTTCTTCATCAATAATTCTCCGAGATATAGTTGTTCTGTTTGTCCCGGGGTAGGTATGAGAATGCTTTTCTTTTGTAGGGCTATCACATCCATGACGGTGCTGTAACCACTGCGGCCAATGATGTATTCTGCCTGTTGCATTGCTTTGTTCAACTCCTCGGCTGGTAAATGATTGATGAATTGAATCATATTGGTGGAAGGAATAAGGGAAGCACTACCTGGCAACCCTCTTATAATAACAGCAGTGCCATTGTAATGACCGATATCCCGTATGATCTTTTCTTCCAGCAGGCTACGCTGCGGCTCGGGGCCTGATAGTATGAATAACAGGTGCCCTTTCTTTTCTGCAATATCCTTTTTATGAAATCGTGACAGTAAGCCAATATACCGAACCGGAACCGCTGGTTGTTTATCCGGGTGCGATAATTCTCCAGCCAGGTTATTGTCACCCTCGCTGTCTGGCACCCAGCAGGCAGTATATTTATTGATGAACCGGTAATTTCTTTTTTGTAAGATGGCTTCAATCCACCGTTTACCACCGGCACTTTTTATCCGCAACTGGTGCGTAACAAATACACAGGGAGTGGTGGCATGATATAAACCAAAGCGGTTATCACTGATCACTGCATCAAAGCCATGCTCCTTCACTTTCTTTTTCAGCCAGCGGTGCTCATACCGGATGGCCCGTAACATTTTAGGGCCCTGTTGTATCATTTTCCAGGTGAGGCCCCATGCTGTTCGTGAATAGTGGATGCGGTAGCCGGGCAAAGAGAGGAAAGGGAGTTCGGGGAATTCTGCTTTCAGCAGTTGCTCCTGTGCGCCTTCGCCTGCCAGCCAGACTTCAGCCTGTTGCGCCAGCAGCTCACGGATGAGGGGAATGCAGCGGGTGGCATGACCAAGGCCCCAGTCCAGCGGGGCCACCAATATGCGGGCCTGCCTGCCTGGCAGGCAGGGTTTTGGGCCTTTTTTACCGGTTTCCGGCGGATTCATGTAAATTATTTAGCTGTTTTGGTTAAACGGGATACTAATTTGTTTGTAAAATAGTTTTAATTTAGAACTTCCTCCGAAAGGAGTTCTGTGAAAAATTATGAAGAACATCAACAAAATAGCGTTAGCCCTGTTATTCATCGTATTCCTGTCGGCTTGTAACAAGAACAGCTATTCCGGTGGTGGCAATAAGAAAAGCAAGTATTGCGGATGCCCCGGACAGAAAAGCACCGGCGGCTGGTAAAAACCTACTTACATGAAGGGATTCAGCAAAAACCTGTTAGTGATTTTTAAAAACGGGTTCATGACTGATCAGGCATGGGAGCATGAAGTGGAAGCTCTTACTCAAATCCTCCTTATTACCGATTCTCCCGAACAATTTTGTATAGCCACTGAACTGGTGGACCGCAACCGCATCACTTCCAACCCCAAAAAGATATTAAATGAAGCAGCACATTTCCGGCTGCGGTCATTTCGCTTTTTGATCAATAAAAATTAAAGAAAAAATTTCTTGAGTTTCAACACAGAGATACAGAGTTGATGAGTTGCACAGAGTATAAATGCATTCTCTGTGAAACTCTATGTATATCTCCATGCACTCTGTGTTGAAAATATTAATCAGGAGACAGCTTATGCTCACCTAAGCTTGTTCAGCGCTTCTCTCAATTTGCCGATCATTTCTTCTATCTCTTCCTTTTTACAGGTGCCCACACTAAGGCGGTACCAGGGAGAACCGCGGTCGGCGCCGAATGCATAGAACGGTACTACGGCCAGCCCGGCATGATTAAGCACATAAGCGGTAACATCACTTTGATCATTCAGTATGTCGCCCTCCGGCGTTTTCTTTCCGGCAAGGTCGATTTTTATAGTAAGATAAATGGCTGCTTCAGG
>JBEBIF010000596.1:0-1748 GCA_040080515.1 Chitinophagaceae bacterium
GGTTATAAGTATGTGTTACTTCACGGCCAAGGGCACTGCTGCCATCTCCAAATGTCCAGCGGTAAGACAATACCTCATCATTTGGATTATGAATACTGAATCCTTTGAACTTAAATGTTCGGGGGGCAACAAGAGAGTCGGACATATATCCACCGCATATATTACTTGCAGGACGTATCACCACTTCACGGCAATCATACGCTATGCATCCACCCTCGTACAGGATTTTTACACAAGCTCTGTACACTCCCGGTGCTGGATAAGTGTGGCGGATAATGAAATTAGGCAACGGTTGTTGCGGATCTATCATGATACAGGTGTCCTCACCATCTCCAAAATACCAGCAGATACGTACAGGTCTTCTTGTTGGTTCGGAATGAGGTACAGCCAGGAAACCACGAACCAAACTGGTAATCGATGGAGTAATTTCAAATAATCTCACGGAACAATTAACCGGAGGTGGGGGTACCACAACTTCTTTACACTTTCTTGCTTCACAACCACCATAATACAGGATCTTCACACATACTTCGTATTGTCCGGGATGATTGTAACGATGTGCTACAAGAAACTGACCGGTGTAATCAGGCGGATAAGTTATACAAGTATCCCTGCCATCGCCAAACTGCCAGCAAATCTTCACAGGTTTTTTATCATTATTATGCCATGGCAATGCTTTAAAGCCAACAGTTAATGGATTGTTTGTTGTTAGCGGTAATCTTTCAAAATCTGCACGGCAACTATCTGGTCTGGTAATTACTATCGGCTTGCATTTTCTTGCTTCACAACCACCATAGTATAGAATCTTTACACATACTTCGTATTGGCCGGGGTGATTGTAAAGATGACTAACTGCATATTGACCGGTATAGTTTTCGGGATAATTAATGCAAGTATCCCTGCCATCTCCAAACTGCCAGCAAATCTTTGCGGGTTTCCGGTTATTATTATGACCTGGCAATGCTTTGAAATAAGAGAGCAATGTATTATTGGGTGCAATAACCGGAATCCTTTCGAAATCAGCACGGCAGGTATCAGGTCTTCCAACTTGTATTGGTTCACATTTTCTTGCTTCACAGCCACCGTAATATTGAATTTTTACACACACTTCATATAAACCCGGATGGTTGTAAGTATGAGGAACGGTGTATTGACCATTGTAAATATTTAAGTAGGTGATACAAGTGTCTTTGCCATCGCCAAATGTCCAGCAGATTCGGACAGGCTTCTTATTGTTGTTATGCCATGGCAATGCCTTGTAAACAACAGTCAATGGATTGGTGGTGGGGCTAACGGGTAATCTCACAAAATTTGCCCGGCAACTATCGGGTCTGCCAATAGTTACAGCTTCACATTTTCTTGCTTCACAACCACCTTGATAAAGAATTTTCACACACACTTCATATACACCGGCATTAGCGTAGTTGTGATTAACAACATAAGGGCCGGAATATGTATTAGAATATTGGATACAAGTATCTCTGCCATCACCAAATTTCCAGCATATCAATACAGGTTTTTTATTATTACTATGCCAGGGTATTGCTTTAAAATATGCCGATAACGGATTTGCAGAAGCTGCTACCGGTATTCTTTCAAAATCAGCATGGCAACTATCCGGGGTACCTACTTGTATTTCATGACATTTTTGTGCCTGGCAACCACCATCATACTGAATGTTTACACATACATTATAGTTACCCGGTTGAGCATATAAATGATATACGCCATAAGGTCCTGTATGGTTA
>JBEBIF010000597.1:0-1745 GCA_040080515.1 Chitinophagaceae bacterium
AAGTTCCGACCATAGTGGTGATCAATAAGATTGACCTGGCCTCAGAAGCAAAGATCAAAGAAGGGGTTGAATTCTTTTCCGCCAAACCGTATTGTAAGAAAGTAATTACGATCTCTGCCTTATCCGGGATCAATAAGAAAAAACTTATTAATGCGTTCCTGGAATTTTTGCCGGAAGGCGAACCTTTTTATGAAGGAGATGATATCAGTGATCTGAATACCCGTTTTTTTGTAAGTGAACTCATCCGGGAACAAATATACCGGCTTGCACAGGACGAGATACCCTATCATACAACGGTGCTGATAAGAGAATACCAGGAAAAGACCACGCTTGTGAAAATAGTGGCAGATATCATTGTTCACCGGGAAACGCAAAAAGCGATACTCATTGGCGATAAAGGATCAATGATAAAAAAGATCGGAACGGAAGCAAGAAAGACCATTGAAGCATTTATTCAGCAAAAAGTATTTTTAGAATTATTTGTAAAAGTGAAGCCGAAGTGGAGAGAGAATGAAATGCAATTGAAAGAATACGGTTATTAATTTATTAATTATGTCATTTACAGTAGCGATAGTAGGAAGACCGAATGTTGGTAAAAGCACCCTCTTTAACCGTTTGCTCGAGCAGCGCAAAGCCATCGTGGATGACGTTAGCGGTGTGACCCGTGACCGTCAATATGGTGTGGCCGACTGGAATGGAAAAACATTCAACGTTATTGACACCGGCGGTTTTGTGCACGGTAGTGAGGATATATTTGAAAAAGAAATTGCCAAACAGGTGTTGGTGGCATTGGAAGAAGCCAACGTTATCCTTTTTATGGTAGATGCAGCTACCGGTATCACAAGCCTTGATGATTCTATGGCGGAGTTGCTCAGAAAAAGCACCAAACCGGTATTCATTACCGTAAATAAAGTAGATACCAATGAACGACTGATGGAAGCATCAGAGTTTTATAGCCTGGGCTTTGAGCACATTTTCTTCATAGCTGCTGCAAGCGGCAGCGGCACTGGCGAATTACTGGATGCTGTAGCGGAACTGATAACGGATGACGCATCCGAAGAAACAAAAGAAATAGCAGCCTTGCCGAAGTTTGCCATTATTGGACAGCCCAATACCGGTAAATCATCTTTACTGAATGCACTGATCGGACAGGAAAGGACCATTGTAAGCGATATTGCGGGTACCACCCGTGATACGATCCACACACACTATAACCTATTTCAAAAAGAATTTGTACTCATAGATACTGCAGGCATCCGGCGGAAAGCCAAGGTGCATGAGGACCTGGAATTTTATTCTGTGATCCGGGCCATAAAAGCAATGGATGAAGCTGATGTTTGTTTAATAATGCTGGATGCAGAAAAAGGAATAGCTGCACAGGACCTTAATATTTTCAGCCTTGCTGTAAAGAAAGGAAAAGGCATTGTAGTGCTTGTAAACAAATGGGACCTGGTGGATAAAGAGACCAGCACGGCAAAAGATTACGAGAAAGAACTCAAAAAACGATTTGCCCCTTTTAGTGATGTGCCCATCCTGTTTATTTCAGCAAAGGAGAAGACAAGGATCTTTAAAGCCATTGAAATAGCGCTGGAGGTATATGACAACCGCAATCAAAAAATTTCCACATCGTCCTTAAATGATATTATGCTGAAGGCCATTCAATCGTATCATCCGCCGGTGGTACGGGGCAATCCTATCAAAATAAAGTTTATCACCCAGTTGCCGACGACAGTGCCTTCCTTTGC
>JBEBIF010000598.1:0-1740 GCA_040080515.1 Chitinophagaceae bacterium
AGATTGGCATGTTGCCACACCAACCCCCCGATTGAACCGTGCATGAAGTTTTCCCTCACACGGCTCTACGAAGCATCTTTCTTCAGGATGCCAAATTTAACTTTGCACATGGGTTCTCCCACAAGTTGTACTTTATCGTTGGGGTTGGCAGCGGATTGAATTCGACAAATCTGTTGAACTGTTCCCAGTTGTAGCTACGCTTCTGGCTTCGACGATTGGCATATTTGAATGCTATCTCTTTTGTCCAGTACACATATGCAGAGATTTGTCTGAAATTCCCTGATACACCGAAGTACTGAATGTGCCCCTTCACCTTAGCTACGACCACTTTCCACCATTCTTTCATTGGAAGGGTACTCCTTGCCTTCTTGATGTAGGTTGACATTGCTTTCAGCTTAGAAGACATATTGTCTTTGCTGGTTTTTAATCTCGCTGTGTATGCTCCGCTCCTTGTTTTCGTGTTATAGAATGTAAATCCTAAAAAGTTGAACGAATTGCCTCTATGATTTCTGCGTTGTGCGTCCACCCTCTTTCCCATGCTAACCATACGGCACTTGTCTTTAGCTACCTTTAGCAGGGATAGGCTAAGCCTGTGTTTTAACTGATTCACAAACAGGCTTGCAATAGCTGGATATTCAAAACATGCGACAAAATCGTCTGCATATCTGACTATTGAGCAGAATCCATACTTTTTCTGCTTGGCTTTGAATTCTTTCATAAACCACACATCAATGATGTAATGTAAGTATATGTTAGCCAGAAGGGGGCTAAGTACTGACCCTTGCGGAGTACCAATTGTCCCTGCTGGCGTATACTTACTGCCATCCATGCTTCCTGTCCTGAGCATTCTGACCAATAATCGAATCAAGTCTTTATCATCAACCCTGACCTCAATTACCTTCAGAAGCATTTTGTGGTCTATGCTGTCAAAGCACTTTTCAATGTCCATATCCACTACCGTACTTACATTCTCACGATTCAAATCCCAACTGACCTGATGCAGAGCCATATGACAGCTCCTCTTAGGTCTGAATCCATACGATATTGGATTAAAACTACCTTCGTAGATAGCCTCCAATACCCTCTTGCACGCCATCTGAACTATCTTGTCTTCTACTGTGGGAATACCCAGAGGTCTAAGCTTCCCGCCTTTCTTTGGAATCCACACCCGTTTTACATTCGTCGGTCTGTAACTCCATGTTGAAAGATTGTTAGCCAGCTTCTTGATATTAGCCAGTAGGTTGACATCATAGTCCTTGATAACTACCCCATCTACTCCAGGTGCTGCATCTTTCAGCATCTGGAAACAGTCGTAGAGAAACCGTTCATCCAGTAAATATGTTCTCCATAGCTTCTTGAACCTTTGCGTCTTGTTCCCTACTGCTTCCTGAGCCAGTAATGCCATTAGATTTCCCATCACAACCTCCAATACCCATTGCCATGCCTATGAAACATTACTGCGATACTACGGCACGCCCCTTCGCTCCATTCCCATTACAGGAATTTCATCACTACTACGAGCGGCTCTGACTGCCTTATTGGCGTTACATTCCCTATTGCTTTAACAATTTAAGTTATGCTTACTGTATCCTTAAGACTTTAGACACAGACCTACATAAGGCTCTCTCCTGTTCCAAGTATAACATTTATGTGCCCGCAATTGACCTTAGACACCGCTGGCGTCCCTCCGACTTAGGCATTACCCACCGAAAGGATGCAGTCTTCACTTAACAGCGAAAA
>JBEBIF010000003.1:0-33711 GCA_040080515.1 Chitinophagaceae bacterium
GGTTCTCATCCTTCCGGCGTGGTAAATCCCAAGGCCATTGCCGCCATGAAAGAGCTGGGGTATGATCTGGGTAAACACGACAGTAAGTCATTAAAGGAGGTGGAACAATATGCTCCTTTTGACACTGTAGTAACTATGGGGTGCGGGGATGCCTGCCCCTGGATGCCTGCAAAACGGTTTATCGACTGGCAGATACCAGACCCCAAACACATGGAACCGGAAGCATTTAATAAAGTAAGGGACCTTATTGCCGAAAAAGTAAAAGCGCTTTTATTGGATTTGTAATACAATACGTTGAATATTGCAGCCGCCATATTAGCCTCGCTTGTTTTGTATATGACAGTACAGAAACCTGTGTTGAAAACCAGGGTCATTACAACAAAGGATGTTGGCTGCCCCGGTCAAAGCAGCTGCTCAAAAAATAAACCCGGTTGCGGAACACAACAGAAAGAGCAGCCTGAAAAAGAAGATCCTAACAATTGCTGTGAAGATAGTATCTGTAATCCCTTTGGGCCTTGCTGTGGTTTTTTAGCAATGGAAAAGATAGTTTTAAGCAGGCTTTCGAAGTTGGTTGAAGCAAAAAAAAGGATACCTGCTAACGAAGATGGACTTTCATCTTATGCTGCTGATTCCTGGAAACCGCCAGAATTACTTTATTTTATTTACCGTAACATAATTTAAAAAAAGTAAATCATTAAGATGAAAAAACTAATAACTGGTTTCGCAGCAATACTTCTTCTCTCCGGCGTGGCGGCATATGCCGGCGGTGGTGGCAAGAAGAAAGCCAGAAAAGCTGCCCGCAAGCAAGAGTGTTGCATAAAAACACCTGGTTGCGATAAAAACAAATGTAACAGCGTTAAATATGAGGAGAAGGTAAAAGCTGAAGAGGTAAAATCCGGCGATGGTTGCTGCAAAGGTCAGACAACCTGCAATAAAGGGAATTAATTCTCTTTAGGATTAAAAATGGGGCGGGCTAATACCCGCCTCATTTATTTTATAAAAAAGGGTAAACTTATAATCCCGCAGCTTTACTTATCTCCAGCATACGGTCCATCGGTTTCTTAGCAGCTAACCGCAACTCTTCCTCCATCAGTATTTCCGGTGTTTCATATTCCATGCAGAGATAGATCTTCTCCAGTGTATTACGCTTCATATGCGGACAGTCATTACAGGCACAACTGTTATTTGGCGGTGCCGGTATAAATGTTTTATTCGGAGAAGCCTTCATCATCTGGTGCAGGATACCAGTCTCTGTAGCCACGATATATTCCTGTGATGAATCAGTTTGAGTATATTTCAGTAAGCCAGTGGTAGAGCCAATATAATCTGACATACGAAGTATCGGGTCCTCACACTCCGGATGGGCGATCAGTTTTGCATTTGGGTGACGCACTTTCAGTTTGGTGATCTTTTCCAAACTAAATATCTCATGCACCATACAAGCCCCGTTCCACAGCAGCATATCACGGCCTGTTACTTTGTTGATGTAAGCCCCCAGGTTTTTATCCGGGGCAAAAATAATTTTCTGATCCCTGGGAAAACTTTCCACAATTATTTTCGCATTACTGCTGGTGCAGATCACATCACTCAGCGCTTTGATACCCGCACTGCAGTTGATATAGCTCACTACCACATGGTCCGGGTGCTGCTCTTTGAATTTTTTGAATAATGGCGGCGGGCAACTGTCGCTTAACGAACATCCGGCTTTCAGATCTGGTATCACCACCTTTTTCGATGGATTCAGGATCTTGGCTGTTTCCGCCATAAAATGCACGCCGGCAAAAACAATCATATCTGCCTTGGTCTTTTCCGCTTGTTGTGCCAGCCCTAAGCTGTCTCCGATATAGTCTGCCACATCCTGGATATCCGGCTCCTGGTAGTAGTGCGCCAGTACTACCGCATTTTTTTCCTTCTTCAGCCGTTCAATGGCTGCAAAAAGGTCCAGCTCAGGATTCAGTTCTACATCCAGGAAACCCAATGCTTCCACATTTGCCTTGGCTATATCCAGCGTGTCGTTGTTCATCACATTTTGTTTTCGATGGAGCAATATTCCAACATGTCACACAACTTTTCAAAATAAAATTTTTCAAACCCGGTCTTAATACAATAATAGTATTAATATATTTTTATAAAAAAGAGTTTATTATTATTACAGCTGTGGATTCGTGGATAATATATTTTACAAAATTACAGGTTTGAAGTAATCCACATTAGTAACAGGGTAATTCACATCCTGTTTTGTTGATACCAGCAGGTTTCAGCGGTTGTATCCACAGTAATGTGTATTTCGCAACACGAAGAACTTTTAATGTATGATAAAAATAAACTTGTGAATAAAGACAGGATAATTGGTTCACTACTTGCCCGGTTAACCCAAAAATAACAGAACCCACATTTTCGTTTCCAATCATTACGTTTCATATCCACGTTTCACATTAGGATATCCACATTATTATTGCCTCATTCACATACCGGTGGGGAGAAATTCCTGAACGGGTCGTTTGATTTTAGCTAATAACAGGCCGTTTCTTAGTAATCCACCAGCGGAAAAAGGTATAAAAAGGAATCACTTAATTTTACCGGCACTGCAAATACCTAAAAATAGCTGTATGAAATACCTTAAACATTTATTGATAGCCTTTAGCCTTACTGTTATCTCCCTTTTAGCCCGGGCAGACGAAGGAATGTGGTTGCCGCTTTTCCTTCAGCAACTGAACGAGAAACAGATGAAAAGCCTGGGTATGAAGATCAGCGCCAAAGACATATATAATATTAACAGTGGCAGCCTGAAGGACGCTATTGTAAGCTTTGGCGGCTTCTGCACCGGAGAGGTCATCTCTTCAAAAGGGTTGGTATTAACCAATCACCACTGCGGCTTTGATGCCGTTCAGAATCATTCTACCCTGGAGCATAATTATATAAGGGATGGTTTTTGGGCCAAAAATCACGGAGAAGAAATCCCCAACCAGGGACTCTTTGTCACTTTTATAGTACGGATAGATGATGTAAGTAAACAGGTGTTGAATGGTGTAACACCTGCGATGTCAGAAAGTGAAAGGCAATCTGTCATTGATAAAAATATCGCCCAGCTAAGAAAAGATGTTAAAAGAGAAAGTTACCAGGATAGTTTTATCCGTGGCTTTTTTGAAGGCAACCAATATTTTCTTTTTGTAACAGAAACCTATAAGGATGTAAGGTTAGTTGGAGCACCGCCAGCTGCCATAGGTAATTTTGGAAAAGATACCGACAATTGGATGTGGCCACGACATACAGGCGACTTCTCTATGTTTCGCATTTATGCAGGAAAGGACAATAAACCAGCCGATTATTCTCCGGACAACGTGCCGTATGTGCCAAAGAAATCATTGTCCATTTCCCTGGATGGGGTGAATGAAGGCGACTTTACAATGGTATTTGGTTTTCCCGGACGTACCAATCAATACCTGCATTCCGCAGCAGTGGAACAGATAATGACAGTGAATGATCCTGCAAAAATTGCTATCCGTGAAAAAGCATTGGCAGTGATTGATGGATTTATGAGAAAAGATGAGCAGATCAAAATTCAGTATGCGGCCAAGTATGCCAGTATTCAAAACGCATACAAAAAATGGCAGGGTGAGGTGCAGGGGCTTACCAGTACCAATGCGCTGGGAAAAAAGAGAGCATACGAAGAGTTGTTTCAAAAAAGGGTAAACACCAACCCGGCCTGGAAGGAAAAGTATGGAACGATATTGCCAGAACTGGAAAATTTGTATAAAGAAATAAAGCCCTACGGTTATGCCAGGGATTATTATATAGAAATAACCAGCAAGGTAGAACTATTGACCATTGCCGGCTGGATCAACTCCCTGCGAATGGCCTACGAAAAAGATGGCGACAATGGATACCAGCAAAGACTGAAGCAGGTTAAAACTCAATTGGGCGGACTGTACGATGAATATAATGCAGAGGTGGACCAAAAATTATTTGAAGTATTAATGAAGATGTACACTAATGACCAGGAGGAAACATATCAATCGCCGGTATTAAAAGATAAGCTGAAGGTTGCCGGCAATGATTTTGCCGCACTTGCAGCCGGATTGTACAACTCGGTGGATCTTGATGATAAAAAAGCAACAATGGAAATGCTGGATAGGCCGGCATCCGAAGTACTTGCTTATTATAAAAACAATGCTGCCATCAGGTTATATACAGATATGGTGAATACGTATTCAACCACCGTTACTAAAAAACTAAATGAGATACAGGCTGGTATCAACAAACTGAACCGTACTTATATGCAGGCGCAAATGGAGGTGATAAGGGAAAAGAAATTCTATCCTGATGCCAACAGCACGTTGCGGGTAACCTATGGTAACGTAAAGGGGTATGCACCAAGGGATGCGGTGAAGTATGACTTCTACACATACCTGGATGGAGTAATGGACAAATACAAACCAGGAGATTATGAATTTGATGTGCCGGAAAGAATAAGAACACTTTATGCCAGCAAAGACTACGGCCAGTATGGCAGCAAGGGTAAAATGCCCGTTTGTTTTATCGCCATGAACCATACCACCGGCGGCAACTCCGGCAGTCCGGCCCTGGATGCCTGGGGCAACCTGGTGGGCCTGAACTTTGACCGGGTCTGGGAGGGTACAATGAGTGATATCAACTACGACCCGTCCATTTGCCGCAACATCATGGTGGACATCCGCTATGTGCTGTTCATAGTGGATAAATATGCCGGGGCGGGCCACCTCGTGCAGGAAATGAAACTGGTGCACCCGAAGAAGTAGGGAATATCGAACAGATGAGCAAGGAATTTTGAAGGAAGAAGTAGCGTCTAAAGAACTAATTATCAATTTTTTAGTAGAAGGGTATTTGCTGTGTGGACAAAAGGACTATCTGGAGATAGTTAATTGATCTTTGATCCAAGAGAGCTGTTCACCTTCGTAATTCAAAATTCCTTGCCCATCTGTTCGATATTCGAAATCCCTCTTTAAACCACCCCGGTTTATATATTTTCCACAGTTTTTCCCCTATTTTTGCCATCCTTTTTAAACAAGGTACACTATGTCTATTATACAGGATATCAGGGATAAGTATGCAAAGCTGACGGTTGTGCTTATTGCTCTTGCATTGCTGGGGTTTATTTTAACCGACTACTTTCAAAGTAAAAGCCGTGCAGGCGGAGGCAGCAACTCTAATACGATCGGAACGGTGAATGGTAGCAGTATCAATTACGACGAGTTCATGAGTAAGGTGGAAATGACCAAGCAGAGCATGAAGTCTCAAGGTTATCCCGCCGCCCAGGCAGATATTCAGGCGCTGGACCAAACCTGGAACCAGGAAATTGACCGGTTGCTATTAGAAGAAGAGCTGAACAAACTGGGAATACAAGTGAGCAAAAAGGAAATGGGAGATATAATGTATGGCCCCAATGCACCCCAAGATCTTAAAAGCCAGTTTACGGATTCCATAACCGGTCAGTATGATGGTTTAAAAGCCAAGCAGGCCATCGACAGGATGCTGAAAGACAAACAAACACCGCCAGAACAAAAGGCACAATTCAACAATTATATTGCCTACCTGGAAACACAGCGTAAAAGTGACAAGTACTCATCCTTATTGAGCAATAGTGTCAATTATCCCCGCTGGATAGTGGAAAAAGAAAATGCAGATGCCAGCCAGATAGCAAAGGTCTCTTTTGTAAATGAAACCTATGCCAGCATCAGCGACAGTACGGTAAAGGTGGAGGATAAAGCCATTGCTGATTATATTAGCAAGAACAAAGACATGTTCAAACAGGAAGAAAGCCGCAGTATTGCCTATGTTACATTCAGCGCAGCGCCTTCTGCTGCTGATACTGCTGAAGTAAAAAATAAACTGCTTTCATTAAAAGAAATATTTGATACTACCAGCAATATTGAAACATTCCTGATGAGTGAAGGCGTAACTAATTATTACAATGGTTATATCAATGGAAAGACCATTCAGGTCGGCGCCAAAGATTCTATATTCAGAACACCGGTGGGCAGCGTGTACGGCCCCTACCTGGATGGTGGCAGCTTTGTATTGGCAAAACTGGAAGGGGTAAGGCAAATGCCTGATACCGTAAAGGTGCGTCACATACTTATCGGCACACAACAGCAGGGAAGAGATACCACCACAGCCTATAACCTGACCGACAGCTTAAGAAAAGCCATTGCAGGCGGTGCCAACTTCGATACCCTTTGTGCTAAATTCTCAGACGATGGAGGAAGTAAAGAAAAAGGTGGTGTGTATGAGGGTGTGTTCTCCGGTCAAATGGTGCCACCGTTCAACGATTACATATTTCTGAATCCTGCAGGCAGCAAAGGCATTGTAAAAACAGATTTCGGCTATCATTATATCGAGATCCTGTCACAAAAAGGCGGCGGTGCCGGTTATAAGATAGGGTATCTGCCCAAAGAAATTGTTAGCAGCAAGGCCACCGACTCCAAAGCACAGGAAGACGCCCTGAAATTTGCCAGCGAAAGCAAAGACATTAAAAGTTTTGATGCCGCCTTTGAAAAAGAGTGGAAGCCGAAAGGATATATAAAGAACATAGCTGAAAATATTACCCCAAGCACCTCACAAGCGGGTTCTGCGGGAGTATCAAGATCATTTGTAAGAGCGATTTACGATGCTGACCTTGGAGAGGTGATCAAGCCGGAGCTGATAGATAATAATTATGTGGTGGCCGTGGTTACCGAAGTGCTGAAAGAGGGAACCATGAGTGTGGCAAAAGCAAGAATGTATGTGGAGCCGCTTTTAAAGAATAAGAAGAAAGCAGAAATGCTGAAGAAAAAAATTGGCAAAGTGACCACCCTTGAGGCAGCAGGAACAGCGCTGGGCGGAAAACAAATAATAACCGTTGACAGCCTTCGGATGACGGGCAAATCGCCCAACCCGGCATTGGGTTATGAACCAAGGATCGGTGGCGCAGCTTTCAACCCTGCCAATAAGGGTAAGGTAGTACCTGAAGCACTGGAGGGAGTAAATGGAGTGTATGTGGTGCGGGTGGACTCGGTTTCTGCAACAGCGCTGACTGTTGGAGATGTGGCCAGTCAGCGTAAAGCAAAAGAACAACAGGCAAAGCAAAGCTTTAATCCCCAGGCGGCTTTGCGCAATGCTGCAACGATAAAAGACAAGCGTTCCAGGAGGATGTAAACGAATAAACAACCAAAACCAACTGCAACCCCGAAGCATATAAATAGCTTCGGGGTTTGTTTTTGCGGATTCCGCAAACAAGACCCGGCAGCGAATTGTTACTTTTACACTACCGTCCTGCAACAGGCAGCATCTCCACCCGGAGTAGATAAAGAAAACAATGAGTGAACCATTTATAAATAAAGTAGCCGAAAGCGGGTTGATCACCATCGACCTGGAGAAATGGTATCCAAAAGGAGAGACCGCCGTTTTCGACATGAAAGACTACTTATTCATGGGCATGATACTGAAAGAAAAAGACTTCAGGGAGGCGCTTAAAAATCTTGACTGGACCGTTTATCAAAACAAGAATGTAGCTATTACCTGTACCGCCGATGCGATCATTCCCGTGTGGGCCTATATGCTGGTGGCCGCCTACCTGCAGCCGGTAGCCGGCAATTTTATCATGGGTGATGAAAAAGAATTACACAGGTCCCTTTTCCTGAAACAACTGGCGGCAATAGACTTAAATGAATATGCCGATAAAAAAATTGTGATAAAAGGCTGCGGCGAAATTCCGATAGCCGACTATGTGTACATGGAAATAACAAAACTGCTGCGCCCCGTTGTAAAAAGCATTATGTATGGCGAGCCTTGCAGTACGGTGCCGGTGTATAAGAAGCGGTAATGCGGACGATGGTCAACAGGCCACGGACGACAGTTTGGTCGCTTTAGATTGGGGTTTCATTACCCATTGTCTCCTTTAAAACCACCCCCTCTTTCTGAATAGCCACAACATAACTATCGGAATGATCAGCATCATTGACACGGCGGTGTAAAAACCCCATCGCTGATGAAAGAAGGTTACGTTTTCATCGAAGTTCATTCCGAAAACACCACCGATAACAGTGGCTGGCGCCAACAGGCAAGTAACGATCGCCATCACTTTCATTACCTCATTCATCTTCATGTTCACGTTGTTGATGTGCAGATCGTGTAAGCTCACCATCACATCACGATAGTTATCCGAAAGATCGATAGCTTGTACAATATGATCATACACATCTTTAAAATACTTAACATGCCGCTCTTCGATCAACTCACTTTCGGTGCGTAAAAAACCATTCACCAGCTCCCGGACAGGAGAAATATTTCTTTTTAACACGATAAGTTCTTTGCGTAGTTGGGTGATGTGGCTGAGGGCCCTTGGGTTATTGGCCCGGGTCACTTCTTCTTCTAATTCCTCGATCCGGTCACTCAGTTTTTCCATTACAGTAAAATAATGGTCCACGATCAGATCAAGCAATGTATAACAAAGATAATCAGCAGGCCGCTGCCTTATTTTTGTATGCGGTGTTTTAAGACGATCCCTGAGAGGAGTAAATACATCCCGGTGCGCATCTTCCTGGAAGCTGATCACTACATCTTTTGCCAGGATAATGCTTATCTGCTCCTGTTCTACCGAGTTTTTTTCGTTATTATAGTAAAGCATATTGAGCAGGCAAAACACACTATTATCTGCTTCATCCAGCTTTGGCCGCTGGTTAATGCTGAGAATATCTTCAATGATAAGCGGGTGAATATCAAAATGAGCACAAACAGCTTCCACCTCTGCTTTACGAAGCCCGTCGATGTTGATCCAGGTGGTGCGGCCGCTGGTTTTATATTTAAAACAATCTCCCACAGAGGAGAGTTTTTTTTCTTCAAGTATCTCTTCGTTGTAGTCATAAACAGAAACAATCACCTGTTTAGCTTCTTCCCGGTGCGGAATAATGGTGGGGTTGGCTGAAAGAATTTCTTTCGTCCGCTGTTTATTGGCAAACAGGCTTTGCGGGTAGAGGTATCGCAGGTATTTTTCTGGGCGCAGCCGTTTTACATTCATAATTAAATGAAAGTTAGGAAATCTGCTGCATCTGTGCAGAAGGAAGATCAGAAAAAAAGCGATAATGGCCCCGGAAATAGCACCTAATCAGGCACGATCAATTCCACTCAACCAAACCAGTACCAGACCAGTGGCCAAATGAGGTGAGGTCCAGCTTGGGCTTATCCATATGAAACCAGATATCGAGCATGTTCCAAAGCCGGATATCATCAACAACAAAAAGACATTTATTTTTAAAGGTAATAGAGGAGAAATTTTTAAGAAACTGGTATTCCTGCACGCCATCCTTTAAAGCATCCATGAAAATAAGGTCGGCACTTTCAAAAAGGGCTTGATTTTTTTTAAACGCATTGACCTCTGTCGTGTCATCCAGGTGCTGAACCAGTTGCCCGTCAAAATCAGAAGTCTTTAAAATCGTATTGGGAAATTCGTTCCAGGGAATTATATCGAATGTATGAATCGTTCCCCCGGCCGGTAAAAATTTTTTCATGCATAAAGAAGAATAGCCAAGGTGGGTGCCCAGCTCAACAATTGTTTTGGGTTGCAAAATGCTTACCAGGGCCGCCAGCAACTTATAATGCTCACCGGGATAAATAGAAATATAGTCAACATCAGTAGCGGGAATACGTTTTGAAATATCAGACAGGTCTGTTGTTACGGCTTTTTGCGCAACGGCGAGGCCGAGGCGTATCAAATGATCGCTGGGCTGACCTGGTTGAAGATGCATGGAGTACACAGCCGACAATCTTTTATCGGCAGCATTTCCGGGAATCTTGTCAGAAGGATCTTCCGGCTTGTTACGAAACAGGTTCTTAATAAAACTCATCGGGCAAAAATAGGATTTTAATACACAAGCAGGAGTGGTAACACAAGGCCCGCTATTCTGTTTTTTTTGCTGCAGGCGCTGCCAAAAAAGTCAAAGGAATACCGATACAGAAAACTAAAATAAGAGCAGCAATTATCGCCTTTTTAATATTAAAAGGAAAAGATGGTGTGAGAGATAAAGGAAGGACCACGAACCGCATGAAGGCCCAAACGAATATACCATATACAAACCCGGTAAGCAGTTTGTTTTTTAATAATACCGGCCACATGATAACCAGCCAAAAGAAAAAGACAGAGAACCCGATAGCAATGATAAAATGGAAGATCAATCCCCAGGTGAGCATAGCATTTCCTCCGGTAAAGGCTTCATTGCCAAAAACGCCGCTTGCGACGAAGCGCAGCACGGGAACCGGGCCGTTGCCAGTGTTAATATAGTTTTGAAGACAAGCAGCTGTAATATCCAGCGTACCCACTATCAGGCCGGCGACCAGCGATTTTTTTAATAAGGCGGAGTTCATGGTGTTTTGGTTTATGGTTAAAAAAGGCCCGTCTATAATTTATCATACAAAGCCCGCAGTTTTTCCCTGGTCATTATTTTTTCCCAATCAGGACCCAATGCATTCTCCCAAAGAGGTTTCATTCCCAGCGATACTCCCATCATTTTATCAAAATCTTCTTCGCTCAACCCTTTGCAGATACCTGTTGGGATATCAATATTGTTCTTCTCCACCATATATTTGAATTCTTTTACCCCGGCCGGGTAAAACTCCTCCAGGTGATTCATGACGATGCAGTTGCCAATGCCGTGTTTGGTGCCCAGCAAATAGCTTAATCCATAACTAACAGCATGTGCCACCCCCACCTGGCTATAGGCAATGCTCATCCCGCCGGCATAGGAAGCCATCATCAGCTTATTATCACACTCATCATCCCAGCGATCTTTGTTTACAAATACATCTCTGCACAATTGTAATGCCTTTTCACCATAGCTCTTGCTGAATTCGTTCAGAAACGTTCCTTCCAGGCTTTCGATACAATGAATATAGCAATCCATGCCGGTGTAGAAACGCTGATTGGCCGGAGCATCTTTAGTAAGTTCGGGATCTAAAACGATTTGATCAAAAGGAGTGAAGTCGGAGTTCATTCCTAATTTTTTGGTTGGACCTGTAAGTACCGTTGTTCTTGATACTTCGGCACCGGTACCACTTAGTGTAGGGACGCCGGCTTTATATACACCTGGATTTTTTACCAGGTCCCAGCCCTGGTAATCGGCAGAAGATCCGGGATTGCCCATCATTAATGACACCGCTTTAGCAAGGTCCATCGTGGAGCCGCCACCGATACCGATCACACCGCTCACCGTGCCGAACTCCTCTTTCAGTTGCTGTGCCAGGGAATCCACGTAAGTGGTTTTTGGTTCGTAAGTAACGTCGGCAAAGATGATCTTATCTTTTCCCCGAATAGGAATGCGGCTGACAAGGGGCTTACCATCAAAGTAATGATCGACCAGGAAGATCATCGGCGCTTCGCCTTTTCGGTGTGGTGCAAGTATTTCATCCAGCTGGTTAAAGCTGCCACGACCGTACACTACATAGCCAACCAATTTAAAATTGCGAAACTTCATACGGAGAATTTGGTCACGAAAATACAGTAAAGATTAGCCTGCGGCAAAATAGGGTTGGCCACAGATTACACGGATTAACACAGATTAGATGGCTACACCATTTTATACTCTCGCTACGGCGCAAGGCCGCTACGGGTTTCTTTGCGTCGTGGCGGCTTGGCGAGAGATCATTTGTATTAATCTGTGTTAATCCGTGTAATCTATGGCTAAAATTCTATATCAACTTCGCCGCCTTTTCCAAATCTTCCGGCGTATCTATCTCCACTCCCATATAATCCACTACTACCATGCGTAGTGGCACGCCATTTTCCAGGTAGCGAAGACATTCAATTTTTTCAGCAGCCTCCAGTGGCGTAATGGGCCAGCCGGTAAAATCCAACAATGCTTTTTTGCGAAAAGCATACACCCCAATATGTTCGTAGTAAGTAGTTGGATGATCCTTATCTCTTGGATAAGGAATCACACTGCGGCTGAAGAAAAGCGCATTCATTTTTTTGTCTACAGCCACTTTTACAAAGTTGGGGTCCAGGATATCATTCCGGTCAGTAAGCACCTGCATCAATGAAGCCACTTGTACAGCGGCATCATCGAATTGTATCAGTAGTTTTTGCAGCGGTTCTTTTCTTACAAAAGGGGTATCGCCCTGTACATTTACAATGATATCAACGTCCATTGCCGCCGCCGCTTCTGCAATACGATCACTACCGCTTTCATGTTCATACTGACTCATCACAGCTTTGCCGCCCGCATTGGTTATCTCAGAGAAAATAATATCGCTGTCGGTCACCACCACCACTTCATCAAACAAGCCGGTGGCTACGGAGGCATCATAAGTGTGGCGGATAACGGTTTTATCACCCAGCACCTGCATCAGCTTACCGGGAAAACGGGTGGCGGCGTAGCGGGCGGGTATCAGTGCGATTTTTTTCATATTGCAAATCTATACTCCGCCACTGAAAAAGATCACCAGTTGGTTGTCTTGCATATACATTTCAAATTCGTAATAAGCGCCGTCCTCAAAACTTATTTTTATCTTTTCAATGGAAAAGGGACTTTTATCGGTGTCATCATTATTGAAGCGGATCACCTTTATCTCATACTCCTGCTCGCCCTTCTTATAGGTCTTGCCCGTGACAGGGAACTCTTCTTTTTCTCCAAACACCTCTTTGAACTCCGGTATCAGCCGGCAAAGTATAAAACCCTGCTGCAGGTTGAAGCCGGGAAAAAAGTAGGTATCGGAGCCGTACTCATATGCATAAAACTGGTGGTACTCTCCGCCATTCTTATACACCTGCTTTGTCAGTTCCCATCCGCTTTCTGTTATCTGGTTCATGGTGCCGGATCTTGTCACCACTTTAGAACCTGCCGGCAAAGCGTTTTGTGCCAGGTATTGTTTCAGGTCTTTAACGGTGGTCAGCTTCGGTGGCGCCCAGGGAAGCAGATAGCTGTCAACAATATAGCCGGTCTTATTATTGAACTTTACTTTTTTCCAGTAGCCGGTCAGGTTTTCGGTTATTATTTCTTTCCATTCACTGTCTTCATCAATGGTTGTCACTTTTGTTCCGTAAGGAATCTTATCCAGCACTTTGGAGGAGGGGTCGGCTTTCTCTCTCATACTCAGCCCGGCTTTGGCCGCCACAAAATAAGTACCCTGCATTAGTTGTGCGCTGGCAGAAAGGGCAAAGGCAAAAAACGTCACCAGTAAAATGATCCGCATGGTTTATGGTTTGTAGTTCAGGAATCTTTTTTTTGAAAAGGATGTTTCAACAGGCTCATCACATCTTCATCTTTTTCGGCAGGATAATAACGATCGAGACCATAGTGTATTTCTTTTGCATCCAGCTTGCTGAAGGTGCCCAGCAACCGGTCCCAGATGGAGAACACTGCGCCATAGTTCGTATCCGTATAAGGTTGTTTCCAATGGTGGTGCACCTTGTGCATATTGGGTGAAATAAGGATGTAGCTTAATGCGGCATCCAGTTTTTTAGGCAGGCTGATATTGGCATGGGTGAATGCGGTGGCAATCACCACCAGGGTCTGGTAGATCATTACACTATACATGGGCGCACCGGAGATGAAAATAAAAATGATAAAAAAGATACCGCGGAGTAAGCTATCACCCGGGTGGTGGCGCAGCCCGGTAGTGACATCCACATTGGTATCGCTGTGATGAATAAGATGAAACCGCCAGAGATATGGCGTCTTGTGCATCACCAGGTGTACCAGCCAGCTGCTGAAATCGAGGGCCAGCACACCAATCACTATGGTGACGACAACTCCGCTGCCAAACCAGTACACCATACCGAATTGTTGTTTCAGGCACCAATCAGACAGCAGAACGATCAGCACGGCCAGCCCGGTATGAATGATGAGATGAATAACGGTAAAAAAGAAATTGACCCCGGCATGGCGCAGCTTATTCTTTTTGTATGTGAGTGCTATCAGCGGAATAGCGCCTTCGATGATCCAGAATAGCAGCAGGCCACCAACGAGAATGGCCATCCGCTCCAGCGGTCGTTGTTCCAGGGTTTGAAAATGTTCAAGCAGGCGTTGCCACATAGGTAATTATTTACAGAGAAAAGTTACGAAGGAATAAGTGAATCTAAATCAGGTGCCCTGATTCTCATCGGTCTGTGGAAATTCATGTTTGCAGTCAAAACAATGGTTGACCTTATTTATGGCCACGGCATAGTCACCCAGGATGAAAGTGGCGATAGAGCTAAACCAGTTTGAGGCCTTGTGTGGTGTGCTTACGAGTTCCACATTGTGTGAGCCGCATTTGGGACAAACAACAGCCAGCTTTTGCTCGTTTTTCAACTCCGTTAAAATTTCCCATGCCCTTTGCGCATCTTCTTTGGGCACCATTATTTTTATGCCACCAACAGCATTGGTCAATATGGGATCTATGGTCACTGTGTTCTCATCTTTCAGCCAGCAGCTTATGCCCTGTTCTTCCAGCACCCCTTTGGCAATATGGGCCTCTACATAATTAGCATACGAATTCAGAATGATAAAGTCCATATTGAAAAAATTAAAATCCCGCAAAGGCGCAAAGTACACAAAGAAAAAATCCTTTTTAGAAACTCCTTTGTGCTCTTTGCGGCTTTGCGGGAAACAAATTAATACTTAATTACAGAAAGCCCCGTCATCTTCCATACTCATCTCCATACTCCTCCGCATATTTTTCATACCGCTTGATGATCTCAATATTTTTCTTTTCGATGTCGGTTAAAAAACCCTTGATATCAACGGTGTTGGGCACATACCAATCTTCGTTTTCAAATTGCTGACGCAAATGTTTTTTCTTAAAACAATATCCATGACGGGCAAAAATTTCATTGCGCATAAATTCCAGGTCTTCTTTCATTTCGTTTTCCACGTCTTTGGCTTTTAATAAGCGCATGGAAGCTTGCGGATAAGACCCGACATCAGGCTTATATTCAAATTTTTTGCGGGTAAGGCTGTATTCCTTGGCCGGCTTTTTCGCATTGTTCGGTTTCCAGGAACCCTTAACAGAGTCCGGGTTGGC
The DNA here is from genome assembly GCA_040080515.1 of Chitinophagaceae bacterium. Classification (GTDB taxonomy): domain Bacteria; phylum Bacteroidota; class Bacteroidia; order Chitinophagales; family Chitinophagaceae; genus JJ008. The sequence goes on from JBEBIF010000003.1 coordinate 15,013, forward strand.
AGGGTTGATGGAAAATTCAAAAATGCCATCATCCGGGTGATCTCCCGGTTCTTTAGCAACGATGGTGTATAGTCCGGCATTTTCTTTAAATACCCCGGAGAAGGGTCGGTCGTTACCTCCTACAATAGAGCGACCCTCTATAGAATCTCCCTGGGCTTTGATAATAAGCAGGGTGATCTTATTATCGCCAATGGCGCCTACAAAGGAGCCTAATATTTTTTCTACCAGGTTAACGGCAAGGGGCGGCGGCGTTTGGGTGCTGGTGGTGGCAGAAGCAGTGTCGTCCATGCTGTCTTTAGATGGGGCATCAGCTTTCTTATTATTGTTGCAGGCAACTAAAAAAGAACCGGCAATCAGAAGAGACCAAATTTTTCTCATGGTGAAAGGTTTAAATTTGATTGTGTGTTTAAATTAATAGTCTTTTAAAAGTACCACAAATTTTGACCCGGACAAATAGTTGGAATGCGGGCCTGCTGTTGCTGCTGGCTTTTTTTACCTGGCTGATGGCAAGCATCACCATGGAGTATATCCCCTATAATACAGATGTGGGCTTTTTGCGGATCAAGCAGCAATACATTGATATTGACCACTGGCGGATCGCTTTCTTCATTCATGTGTATGCCAGTTTATGGGTACTTTTTGCCGGATTTACCCAGTTTTCCAAAAGGCTGCAGCGAAACAATCCTTCGCTGCACCGCACCCTCGGCTATGTGTATGTGGTGGATGTGCTGCTGATCACCGGTCCGGCCGGCCTCATCATGGGCTTTTATGCTAATGGCGGCCTCTTTTCCAGGATCGCTTTTGTGTTACTTGCCGTGCTATGGATATTTTTTACTGCCATGGCATTGATCAAAGCAAAGCAAAAGAACTTCAAAGCCCACCGCAACTATATGATAAGAAGCTATGCACTTACTTTATCTGCATTAACATTAAGGGCCTGGAAATATGCTATTACCAACACCATGACGGTGCCACCAATGGATGTGTACCGGGTGGTGGCGTGGTTGGGATGGGTGGGAAACCTCGTCTTCGCAGAGTACCTGATACGAAGAACCGGGATTCGCAGGATTAAAAGGGATTATTCAGGAAAAAAGGGAAAGTCGGCTATCTCTTAATGTCACCCGGTATTTTGGGAAACAAGCCTTTGTTGTGGATTCGTTTAAATTGCAGTGAAGATGCTCCAAAGTTGATCAGCAGACCTGTTGAAACATTTGATGCCTCAACATAATTTATAGCCTGCGCCAAATGTGCATTGTCTATTTCTGACCGGGCTTTTATTTCCAGCGATACAGTATTGTCTATCCAAAAATCAACCCTTCTCAGCCCGATCTTTTGACCCTTATAATGAATGGAAAGCTCAAACTCTTCTTCAAACTTTATTCCTGAATTTTTCAATTCAATGGCTAATGCCCGCTGATAGATATATTCCATAAAACCAGGTCCCAGCACCCGGTGAACCTCCATTGCACAGCCAATAATTTTATGAGTGAGTTCTTTAAAAGGAAGTTCTGTTTCTGTCATAAAATAAGGTTTATTTACTTATCATGCTCAGAAAGTATATAGCAGAAATAGGGAATCGGGTATCTCCCGAAAATCCATTCAAATCTAAGAAATCCCAGTTCTTATTGATTCAACATCAACGGCATCACCAGCATCAGCAGTTCCTCGTTCTCATCCTGGTCAGATGGTTTGATGATACCGGCTTTTGTAGGAGTTGACAATTCAATGGTTATTTCATCGCCATCGGCAGCATTCAGCATTTCAATTAAGAATTTGGCATTGAAAGCGATCATCAGGTCTTCGCCATTATACTGGCATTTCATCCGCTCATTTCCCTCAAAGCTAAAGTCCACATCCTGTGCAGCCAGCTGCAGTTCACTGCCGCTAATGCTTAATGCCACCTGGTTGGTGCTTTTATTACTAAACACACTTACCCGGCGCAGGGCATTTTGAAAATCGGTTTTGCTAACGGTAAGCCTGTAGGGGTTGTCTGTTGGTATCACCACTTTATAATCAGGGAAGCGGGCATCAATCAGGCGGCAGCTCATTTGGGTGGTGCCATGTTTTACAAACAGGTGGTTGCTGTTGTAGCTTACAGTTATTTCTTCATCGCTGGATGGAATAGCGGCTTTCAGCAGGTTCAAAGGTTTGCGGGGCGCAATAAAAGAATCTGACTTGGGGCATTTCACATCTTTTCTTTTATAGCGAACAAGGCGATGGGCATCCGTAGCCACACACTGCAGGCCTTTTTTATCCAGTTCAAAGAAAACGCCTGTCATGGCCGGACGCAGATCATCATTACTGGTGGCAAACAAGGTCTTGTTGATAGCAGTTACCAGCGCCGAAGCAGGCATAATGAAGGAAGTGGTATCATCTGCAGCGGGTTCTTTTGGAAAATTGTCCGGGTTTTCACCCATTACTTTATACTTACCATTATCACTGGTGATCTCAATGCCAAAGTTTTTATCTATGTTGAATGTAAGTGGCTGATCAGGAAGGTTTTTTAATGAATCCAGCAATATTTTAGCGGGGATACAAACCTTTCCGCTGTCTTTGGCTTCAATATCTAATTGCACCCGCATTACGGTTTCCAGGTCGGTGGCCACCACGGTCAGTTTATTTTTTTCTACTTCAAACAGAAAATCTTCCAGGATGGGAAGCACTGTATTGGCATTGATCACACCGGCAATATGCTGCAGCTGTTTCAATAAAGCAGAGGAGGATGCTATAAACTTCATCGTATAAATCGTTTGTGGCGAAACTACTGATTTTTGCCATACACCAAACACCTGTTTTCCAGCCGGATATTAACAAAACAGGGGAAAACTTCGTTTTAAAGCAAGCCACAACCCGGCACTTGCAACCGCAACTTCTTTGTATATTGCCAGTCCTCAAAAAAGACGAAATGCTCGAAAAACTATTTGGATGGGGAAAGAAAAAAGAACCGGCGCAGGCAGAACCGGAAATCCCCTTCGGACGCTATTCTGATAATAATAAACCACTGGCGAAAGTAAACCGCTGGACAGATGCTGATACTTTTTTTAAAGAAAAAAAATATCCCGAAAGCCTCGATGCTTTTTTCGACTACCTGAGAGACGACACCCTGCAAAATGTAGTGTATGAAAGAAACGGAGCAGAGGGGCGCTTTGAATTTTACCAGGGCTCTAAAATGGTGCGGGGGAATTTTGATAAAGAAGAACTGAAAGCAGAAGTAACACTGGCCCGTATGCCACACCCTTCCGTACCGGTGATGCGTCGCCTGCTGGAGATGAACTTCAATTTATTCTACAGCCGGTTTGCGTTGGACAATGAACGGCTATGTATGCGTTTCGACAGCGATTCGGAAACAGCCAGTCCCAGCAAATTATATTATGGATTAAAAGAACTGGCCACCAAGGCCGATAAACAGGACGATCTGCTGGTACAGGATTTTGCCATGCTGCAATCTGCCGACAGCGATCACTTATCTGTTATCCAGGATAAAGAAAAAGAAGTAAAGTATGAATACCTGCAAAAATGGATCGGCCAGACAGTGGATACCATTGCCGGCCTGGATGCCGACAAATTCTCCGGCGGTATTGCTTATATGCTGCTGACCCTTATTTACCGGATCGATTATTTAATAATACCGGAAGGAAAACTGCTGAATGACCTGGAGAAGATCAGCGGCATCTATTTTAAAAAAGACGAACGGCCGGTGATAGAAAAGAACCGGGACATGGTGGAAGCGTTCAAAACCATGAAGGCACTGCCAAAAGAAGAGGTATTCAAATACTTGCTGCGGTCAAAATACACGTTTTCTATTGTGGCGCCACAGCAATATAAGACCGTCGCCGACTCTATTCATGGTGCCAACCAGAATATGATCTGGTACCGGGATAATAATTACCCCTATATCGGTTCGCAGATCACCGAATACGGCATTGCCTATTGCCAGTACTCTTATAGCCTGCCCCGTGCCATTACCGAACTGTATCATTTGTACATGATGGTAAACTATCCGGATTTCTTTTCGGCCCTCGGGTTTCAAACCGTGTACTATGACCCTGCAAAAAATCAGTTTGCAACAGAAGAAGTTACGGACAGGATAAAAGAGATACAAACAAAGTGGAAAGACAAGTATCCTAATATGGATTTTAAGATACAGAACCTGCGGTATGACAGTCTGATCAACTTCAACCTGACCTATACCAATGAGATGGAGTTTTTAAATATGGAAGCCAAGTAGAATGTGAAAATGTGTGAATATGGAAATGAGAAAATTAAACAGCCCATTCAAAAAAGACCCCTCATTAAATTAATAATACCCGGCAAATAATTTAAAATGGACCCGCAACAAATAATCGAACAATACCAGAAAGCTATCATCCAGATCGCCACGGCAGGCGGTACCGGCACCGGTTTTTATGTAAAAGAATTTGACCTCATCGTTACCAATGCCCACGTGGTGGCAGACGATGCAGAAGTAACGATCGCCGGAAAAGCATTTGATAAAGCGCTGTCAAGAGTGTGGTACACAGATAGAAAACACGACCTGGCTTTTCTGCAGGCGCCCGCCGGAATTGAATTACCGGAAATAAAACTGGGTCAGTATGATCAAATGAAAGATGGTGATTCTGTAGTGGCGATAGGGCATCCGTACGGATTGAATTATACCGCGACACAAGGAGTGATATCAAAAGTGGACCGTATCCGGGAAGGAATAAAATATATACAAATAGATGCGGCCATCAACCCCGGCAACAGCGGCGGTCCGCTGGTGAATATGAGTGGCGAGATCATTGGTGTCAACTCTTTTATCATTCGGGGCGGTGATAACCTGGGCTTTGCATTGCCGGTAAATTATTTAAGAGAAGCCCTCCAGATGTATTTGCCAAATAAGGGGCAGGCCTCCACCCGTTGTTTCAGTTGTGGCTACCTGGTTACTACTGCTAATATTGATTCATTGAAATACTGTCCCAGTTGCGGTACCGAAGCCAAGCTACCGGAAATACCAGAAAAAGAAGTAGAACCCGTTGGCGCAGCTAAAACCATTGAGGAAATATTAAAAGAGCTCGGCAAAGATGTGCGGCTGGCAAGGGAAGGGGTGAATCATTGGAGTGTAAAGGAAGGTTCCGCCAAAATAAAGATCACTTATAACCCGGAAAACTTTTTTATTGCCGGCGACGCCTACCTCTGCCAGATGCCGGGAGATGCGACGAAAATAAAACCACTGTACCAGTTTTTGCTGGAAGAAAATTTCCGTACACATGGATTGATACTTAGTTGTGTAAAACAAAACATTGTGCTTAGTTGCATCATGTACGACCTTGATATGACCAAAGAAAACGGCGCCGAAGCGTTCCGCAATCTTTTTCAAAAAGCAGATCATTATGATGACTTTTTAAAGCATGAGTATGCCTGCACAGACAGGCTGGAAGAATAACTCCTGCAACAATCTGCTTTCCTTTTTATACTTTTAGTATGCATGAAGCTCCGCCTTAAGCATATTCTGTTGTTAGTTTGTTGTTGCAGTACGCAATGGCTGCCTGCACAAACCACTCAAATTATCCGCTACACGACCAGGGAAGGGCTGCCCTCCAATTCCATTTACAGAACAATAATCGACAGGAAAGGTTTTTTGTGGGTGGCCGGCGAAAGCGGCCTTAGCCGGTATGACGGAAGAACGTTCAAAAATTATTTTACCACCGAAGGCTTGCCGGATAATGAAGTGACCGAACTGATGATCGATAGCAGCGGCATTCTTTGGGCATTGGCCTTTCGGAAAAAACCGGCTTATTATAATGAAAAGAAAGACCGGTTTGAAAACAGCGACACCGATCCGGACCTGGATAAAATAGAAATGGGAAATACCAGCGCCTCCAACCCATTACAATATGGAGGAATAGTATTTTGTAACAATGAACGGAACGTATTTATTTATAAAAACAAAAAAGTAACGATCTGGAAAAACATATACAATGGAAAACTATTGCCCCGGCCAGACATGATCATCGACTATCAGCCGGAGAAATACCTGGTGATAAGCAGCGATTCTTTACGTTACCTGGAGAATGGCCGGGTAACCAAAGCCATTTATTTCGGATACGTTTTCACCTGGTGTGAATACTTCAACAATACCCTGTACATATTACAACCGGAAGGGATCACCAGCTTTCTGTTTGATAAAAAAGGGGAAATTGTTTCCAGGCAACAACAGCAATATCCTTTTGGCTTAAAAGTAATGTGCCGGGCGGGCAACAACCTGGCATTAACTTCTGTAAGCGGCAACACCTACACAGCAGATGCCACCACCCTTGCATTAAAAGAAAATATTTTCAGCCAATTCATCATCCGCAGTGTGATGGAAGACCACAACGGCAATTACTGGCTGGCCACCAAAGATGAAGGGCTGATAAAGATCCAGCAGAAAAGAATTTCTTCTTATACAGAGAATAAGGAGCTGCTGAGAAACTTTAATGCCGTTTTAAAAACGGATAAGATCATTGCCGGAAACAACAAAGGAGAGTTGTACATCTATGACGGATTGTATGGCATGAAAAAGATCATATTGAATACCCCGGAAAACAGCTCAGATACCTGGGTAAGAAATATGCTGGACCTCCGGAATGCTATTTATGTAGCCACGCAAACCGGTTCTTTCCTCATCGATAAAAAGACCTACGCTGTGACAAGATCTTTTATTGGCAGAATGAACAAATCAACAAAGGCAGCCTATAAACTGAATGACAGCACACTACTGCTTGGCGGCCATGCACAGCTATTCACTTATAATACCAATACAGGACAATTTACCGACAGTGTGATAAAGCGGGTAACAGCCATCGGCGCTGATAACAAACAGCAGATCTATATTGGTTCAATAGATGGTCTCTACCGGATGGATAAAGACTCGCTGTACTATTTTGGTAACAATTACAAAGCGCTTACCTACCGCATTGTTTCAATACTAAATACAAAGGATGATCTGTTATGGATTGGCCGCAGTTCGGACTCCATCATGGTGCTGCGGGATGATAAACCGGTGGCAAGCATCCCGTTGGGTACCATTATACCCGGCACGGTGTGCAAAGTACTGTACAGCCAAAAACCAGGTGAAGTGTGGATAGGAACAGACAAGGGGCTGAACCGGCTCAGTTATACATTTCAAAACGATAAGCTCAGTTATACCAATTTATATTTTAGTTCTGCGGATGGATTGATCGGCGACCAGGTAAATGATATTGCGATAAAGAACGACACGGTATTTGCTGCCACTACGGGCGGCATCAGTTACCTGCCCGCAAATCTTAAACTGCCGCTGGCAGATATTTCCACATTCATCACCAGGGTATCCATCAATAATTCAGATACGGCGGTATTGGCCTCTTACAAGCTGCCTTTTTCCAAGAATAATATTCTCATTGAATTTTCTGCGGTGGATCTTACCGGATTTAACCCCATTTTTGAATACAGTATCAATGATAAAGACTGGATAAGAGCGCAGACCAACACCTTGTCGCTGCAAAACCAGCCTCCTGACAACTACACCATTCGTATCCGGAGTATAAAAAGGGATGGAACACCTTCTTCACAAGAGGCTACGATCTTTTTCAAAATAAAAACTCCTTTTTGGAAAAGCAGTTGGTTCTGGGGCGGCCTGGCTGTTGCCGGCTTTATCGGTACCATTTTTTTATTACAGAAAAGAAACCGGCAACGTCAGAAAAAGGCGATAGAAAAAGTTACAACGGAAAAGAAACTCGCCGAATTGGAAATGCAGGCATTGAAAGCCCAGATCAACCCGCACTTTATTTTCAATTGCCTGAACTCTATCAAAGGGTTTATTTACGAAAAAGACTATACCCAGGCAGATAAGTACCTGGATAAATTTTCTGACCTGATGCGCAGCACCATTGATAATTCAGATGCGTCCGTTATTTCGCTGGAGGAAGAAATAAAATACTTAGATAATTACCTGCAATTAGAAAAACTGCGATTTGATAAAAAATTTGAATATAAAATAGTGGCTGACGGCGTGAGTGACAAACAAAATATATTTGTACCGGCCATGTTGTTGCAGCCTTATGTAGAGAATGCCATTCGCCACGGTATCCGTTTCTTGGAAAATATAAGGGGCCAGATAACGATCACAGCAGTAATTGATAAGAACTTCCTGGTTTGTACGATCGATGACAATGGTATTGGACGTGAAAAGGCGGCAGCTCTGAAAAGTAATCACCATATTGAATACCAAAGCCGCGGCATGAGTATTTCCAAACGAAGGGCAGACCTTTATCATATAGAGCAGCAGATCGTGGATAAGAAAGATGAAGCAGGCAACAGTCTTGGCACGGCAATCGTCCTGAAAATACCAGTACAGACAAGGCTTGCCTTGTCTCCAAAGTAAAGACAAAGCAAGCCTTGTCTCTAAAAAACCAAAACATGACTGACATCCACTGCATCATCATCGACGACGAAGAAAAGAACATAAAGCTCTTGCAAAATATGCTGGAGACGCACTGTCGCCACATAAAAGTGATGGGCATCTCCAGCTGCGCAAAGAACGGCTTGCAGATGATAGAAGATCTGCAGCCGCAACTCGTTTTCCTGGATGTGGAAATGCCCCACCTGAACGGCTTTGATCTGCTGCAAAAACTGGAGCCGGTTTCTTTTGAAGTGATCTTTGTTACCGCTTACAGCCACTATGCAGTGGAAGCGTTTGAACATCATGCCACCGGGTATATCACCAAACCGATCAACACCGAGAAACTTATCAGTGCGGTGAATACGGCGATAAAAAGAATAGAAGAAAAGAAGATCAACAAGAACCTGTTCTCGCTGCTGGAGCAAAACACCAAACAGGCCACACCGGATAAGATACCGTTGTCCACCACCAACGGGCTGTTGTTTGTAAAGATCGCCGATGTGATGTATTGCGAAAGTAGCGGCAACTACACCCATTTTTTTTTGAATGATGATAAAAAGATAGTGGTGAGCCGTCAGTTAGGAGAGTATGAAAAGCTGTTGCCGGAAAACAATTTTACCCGCATACACGATAAGTATATCATCAATCTTAATTACATAAAAGAATATATAAAAGGCAGCGGCGGTGAAGTGGTGCTGGAAAATGGGAAAGAGATTCCCGTGGCCACCAGGCGAAAAGAAGATTTTCTGGCAAGGTTTGAGAAATGGATCAAGAGGAAGTTGTAAAGAATTAAAACTCAAAAGACTTATTAAGCAACCGACTATTAATTTTTCTTTTAGCCGAAGGCTGTTTACTGAATTTGTTTCTTACCAGGTAATAAGAAATAACGGCTTTGGTTTTTGGCTCAACGATGAAATATTCTTTTACACCAAAAGCCTCATAAATATCTTTCTTCTTCTCGAGATCGTGTTTTTCATTACCAGGTGACAGTACTTCCACAATAAGGTCCGGGGTTCCTTTTATTTTCCCAGACTTTACATGTCTAAGACTTTTGTTTGACAAGAAAACGATATCTGGCTGTAGAACATTCTTTTCATCCAGGTAAATATCTACAGGAGAAATAACGGTTATTCCAAGTTTAAGCGATAGTGAATAGTTTTCGATAGCAAGGAAAATAGAACCAACTACTCTTTGGTGTTCAAAGGAGGGGGCAGGACTCATATAAATTGTATTGTGCATTACCTCGGCCAATGTGCCAAGGGGAAGCATTTCATACACTTCCATTGCGGTACGGGGTGGGTTAGTATTTTTTCTTTTGCTGATTCCCATGTACCAAATTTACTCATTCTTTTTGAAAAGGCATACGGCTTTACCCTCCCGCACATATACAGCCCAACCCCGCACCTATACAATCCCAAAAAAAATCCCCAATCCTATCCCCATTTTTACATTGGCAATATAGAACTCGTTGCTACCACTCAAAACACTTCATTATGAGGAAACTCAAACTCCTGCTGACCGCCATGCTTGTAAGTCTTATTGCAAGTAGCCAGGCCGGACAGATCAACCAGATCAATATCGTCAACTTTACTGTAAAGAATGTATTGCCCGGCACAGTGGACAACTGGCTTTCCACTCCCGGCGCATTGGTACTTACTGCACAGAAAGTGCCCGGCACACAGGTAAGAGAACCAATGATGGTGCTGCAGATAAGAAGCAACGGCGCCATAGTATGCGGCAACAACATGTCCACCGCCAAACGGATCGACCCGTTTGATGTTCGGGTATTCAGCACAGCCGACCTGCTTGGCCTTCTCGGCAATTGCCACGAACTGAAAGCCGGCAACTACACTATCTGCGTTCAGTTTTTCAATATTGATAAAGTGGCCATCAGCCGGGAAGTATGCAAAGACTTCCGGGTGGAAGATGCGAATGTGGAATACTCACCACCCACATTGATAACGCCGGATAATGGTAAGAAATTTACGGTGCAGGAATTACAAAGTGTAGTGATGTTTCGCTGGACACCGCTGGTGCCTAAACCAAGAGAACCGGTTACTTACCGGCTAAAAGTTTGGCAGCTGATGCAAGGACAAAATGGAACGACCGCTATGAGAACAAACCAGCCAATCGTTACAAAAGATGTGGATAACCTGACACAGACAACAGTGAGCGGAATTTATACCGGCCCCTGCAGACCACCCTACCTCTGCGACTTTATCTGGAGTGTGCAGGCTTTAAACCGCAGCGGTAAACCTATTGGGAATAACAATGGCATGAGCGAGCCCTATACATTTGGTGTAATAGAAGAAAAAATCAAAGGGCCTGATAATTTATTTCCGGAAGACAAAAAGGAATTTAAATCCGAAGAAGTAAAACAAGCGGTAACGTTCCGATGGACACCTATTGTACCCAAACCTCAAGAGCCGGTTACTTACCGGATAAAAGTGTGGCAACTGATGCAGGGACAGAATAGCACAACGGCTATGCGTACCAACCAGCCAATCGTTACCAAAGACGTAGATAACCTGACACAGGCAACCCTAAGTGGAATATACACCGGCCCCTGCAAACCGCCTTACCTCTGCGACTTTATCTGGATGGTGGAAGCGGTAACAAGAAATGCAGCCGGTGCAAGCCCACAGGTAATTGCTGCCAGCGATCCAACAACTTTCACAGTAAAAGAAAATGAAACGAAAGCGTCTTTTAAAAATGTTTTTCCCGAAGACAAAAAGCAATTCACACATGAGGAAGCCATAAAACCAATCACTTTCCGCTGGACACCCCTGGTACCTAAACCACAAGAACCCGTCACCTATCGTTTGAAAGTATGGCAACTGATGCAGGGACAAAATAGTACACAGGCCATGAGAACCAACCAACCCATTGTAACAAAAGATGTGACGGATATTACTGAAGCAACCGTGAGTGGAATATACACCGGCCCTTGCAAACCACCTTACCTCTGCGACTTTGTCTGGAATGTGCAAGCCCTGAACCGGGAAGGCAAACCATTGGGCAGCAATGAGGGCAAGAGTGAGGAATGGAGTTTCGGTGCCACAAGCCCAACGGGAATAATTAAGCCACCGCAAAATGTGCTCCCGGAAAAAGATAGGCAGTTCGACGCAGAAGAAGTAAAACAGCAAGTGAAATTTCAATGGACAGCAGTAACCCCCAAACAAAGCGAACCTGTTACCTACCGCTTAAAAGTTTGGCAACTGATGCAGGGACAGAATGGTACAACTGCCATGAGAACAAATAAGCCAATTGTAGAAAAGGATGTAATTAATTTAACGGAGGCGACAGTGAGTGGAATCTACACCGGCCCTTGCAGGCCACCTTACCTCTGCGACTTTATCTGGAATGTGCAAGCCCTAAACAGGCAGGGACAACCACTCGGCAGCAATAATGGCAGCAGTGAGCCAACGATGTTCATGGTTTCGCAATACATTATTCAGTTGGACAGCATAAAAGTATTGTGTACACCGAAACCGGGAGTGTATTCATTCTCTTATACAATAAGTAATGTAAATCCCGGCACAGCCAACCTGACGAACTTTGCAATTACTTCAAGCGTACCTGCGGGAGCCACGATGGGAACATTTACCCCGCCGATTGGAACCAGCATTGCTTCCGGCAATCAATTAACGATAACCGGAACGATCAATGCGGCGCCTAATTTATCGAATATCTGTATTGGCGCAGAAATAACCGATGCTGCCAACAGTTTCTGGAAAGCATCGAAAGATACCTGCACACCTGTGCTACCCTGTAAATGTGATGTGTGCGACAGTGTGAAAATAGAAGTGAACCCGAAAGGAGAGATCAAATTAGATACCGCCGGAAATATTATCCAGAACAACACCATCACCGTTTCTCCCAAACCGGTGAAGAACATCAAGGCAGAACTGGTGTACTTCGAATACAAACCGGAAAGCGATGATTGTATGATCTGCAATAAGGACAGCAAGACCTACGGAAACTTTATCAATGCTGAAACCGGCCTCGTTTCTCCCACCATTCCTTATGGCCATACCGTGAACTGGGAACCGAACGGGCAAATGGTGACCAACCAGGCACTCAACTTCACTATCAGTATGCCGCCAACAGTAAAATGCTGTGCGGCAGAGGTAAAATGGTGCATCCGCTATGTGGTCACGTTTATGGACTGCACGGTCTGCAACAAACTCGTTTGCTATTCTTATAACAAAAAATGTGATTGTAAATAAAGCCAACCACCAAAACAAACAATCATGAAAAAACTTATTTATATAGTTGCCCCGGTTTTACTGCTTGCTATTTCTTCTTTGACGGCAGGTAAATTGTCAGCACAAAGTTGTAACCAGGTGGAAATATTGTACACTTCGCCTGATTGCTTAAGAGATGATCACCAGGAAGGTGCGAGCGGTGGCAAAGGCTGTAAACCCATTGCAGTTTGTGTAGATAATCTTTATACCTACACCTCATCCATTGTATTGCCCGGCTGGACCTACAACTGGACAGCAACAGGGCCATCGGCTGTTACGATCAATCCAAACAATACGGCCCCTTCGGTAACTATTTCCTGGCCGCTGGTGGGTGTTTATACATTAACACTTACTGCCACCGACCCTTCGGGGAATGTGTTTACTTATTGTCTTACGGTGAATGTGAAAGCGAAGCCCGTTGCCAATTTTACTTTTACGCCCAATAATGTTTGCGCACCAAGTACGATATCATTTACCAACACCACTACTTACAGTGGTGGTGGAGTGGCTTATTCCTGGAATTTTGGAGATATACCATCCGGCAGCAATAATTTCAGTACAGCTATTAACCCAACACATTTATACAACAGCGCCGGCACTTATACTGTAACATTAATTGCTTATAGCTTTACAACAGTTACGTCAAGCAGCCCTGTTGGAGACTCGTCTTTTACCAGCATAAAAACCTGCTGTGCAGATACGATCACAAAAGTGGTTACCATCAAGCCCGGCACCTTTACCATTGAATGTGTAAGCACCGTTTGTGCCGGCGATACAGCTACTTATCATGCAACGGGTTGTCCTAATCCCACCTGGGTGGTAACGGGTGGAACTATTCAAAGCCAGGCTGGCGATAGTGTAACAGTGGTTTGGGGAAATGGAAACCCGCAAGGTCAGTTGCAGGCTACCTGTGGAGCTTGCACCGTTTCGGTGACCGTTCCAATTATTCCTACCAACCCTGTTATTGTGGGGAATATAAGTCCATGCAATACATCAACCACTTCTTATACGCTGCCTGTTTTGCCCGGGACCTTTTATACCTGGACCTTAAACAACATTTCAACCAGTACGAACTATGATAATTTATTAAACACCTACCCGGATAATAATACTGTATGGATCAACTGGTCTTCTGCACCGGCAGGAACCTATCAGCTTACAATTAATTTGCAGAATAAACACATCTGTTGCAGCAGCACCGGTTCGCTTCTCATTAATCCTTCCGGCACCTGGACAGCCTTTACTAATAAAACCATTTGCGCCGGTGCGGGAGCTAACCTTTATACGTTTCCTGCAGCGGGCACATTTGTCTGGACAGTAATACCACCTAATGCCGGCGTTACACCAATAGCCGGAGGACCCGGCAATATGTTTAATCCCATTTTTACCATACCCGGAGATTATGTGGTAGAAGTGTATGAAACAGCAGGTACCTATTGCAACAGCGGTATTGCCAATAAACAGCAGATAAAAATTAAAGTGATCGGCGTACCACTACCCGGCGCTATTAATGGCCCGGCAACTGGTTGCGTTGGTTCCACCTATTCATATTCAATGAGTACAGCGGCGCCATCAGGCTATCATTATGAATGGAGTGTTACCGGCGGTGCTGGTTTATTTCAACCAGGTAGTTTGACCAATGTGAATGGAGATGCAGCTTCTGTACAATGGAGTGCATTAACCGGAACAATCTCAGTTTATTTAGTTTCCAATGGCAACCCGGCCTGTTCTTCGGCAGTAGTAACAAAAAATACAACACTGGCTACTATTGGTACAATAACCGGAACGATGAATGTCTGTGTGGATGGAACAGGAACTTATACATTAAGCGGTGTGCCTCCGGGAGAAACGGTTAACTGGAGTATCAGCCTGCCCAGCCAGGGAACGATCATCTCACCACCGGGCAGCAATCCAATAACAGTATTGTGGCACGGCAATACCTCTGGCCCCGGTCCATGGTCGGCAACGATCAATGCAACGATGGGTTGCGGCAACCCACCACCGTTGACCGGCATACAGGTTTATCCGAAGTTTACATTTACTATTACAAAAACCGGGATTGATATTTGCCAGCCCGGCGGAGTAACGTTAACAGCAACCGGTGCACCTCCCGGCGCCAACTATACGTGGAGCCCCGGCGGACCAAGCGGACCTGGAGCCGTTTCTAAAACCAACATTACTACTACGGGCACTTACACTGTAACGGCAACGCTGGGCGGCTGTTCATTTACACAAACCTATTTTGTAGAAGATCCGTTTGCCATTATTCCTGTTACCTGCGGAGTGGGTACCTGCAATGGAACAGCGACCAATGAACAACTGGGCGTGCAGGTGATCAAACCAGGGGTCGGTACATTTACGTATCAATGGTATAGTGGTACTTATCCATCGGGCACTTTAATACCAGGGGCTACAACGGCAAATTATACAGCACCAACGAATGGTAATTTCTATGTGGTGGTTACTTATGGTACCTGCCAGAAACATGTAAGCTTTAATGTAAAGAAAGTTTGCTGTCCTGATGTTAACCATCCTGCTATCACCAGTGTAGTTCGAAACAGTTGTACTTCTTACACCTTTACCGGTACTACACCTAATCCAACCGGTGCTACCATTACCTGGAACTTTGGAGACGGTAATACAGCTACCGGCACATCAGGTACTCCTATTACACATGTTTATTCCGGTGCCGGTGTGTACTGTGTCACCTTCTGTGTAGGGCCACCCTCACCCAATCCCACCAACTGTACAGGCAATTGTGTTGCCACTACCGTTACAGTTCCTATACAGGCGGCATTTCTTTATACATTGGGATGCAATGGTTGCCTGAATGTGACAAACACCTCAACGGTCATCACCAGCAATCCATCTTTTGTCACTTATTTATGGAATTATGGAGATGGCAATACTTCAACGGCACAAAACCCGTCACAGCATTGTTATTCATCAGGCGGAACCTATACCGTAACACTTACTATTACTTATAATGATGGAGTGGTTAATTGCACCAGCACAGCCACGCAAATCGTGAATTATACACCGCTTGCTATCAGTGTAAACCCTTCACCGGTTTGCACAGGTGTATCAACGGCATTTAATATCGTTGGCTCACCGTCGTTTACTATTGTCACATCCGCATGGACATTTGGAGATGGCTTTACAGCATATACCATTCCTACCACGCATATTTATAACGCACCCGGCGCCAGCATTCCCGTAACACTGACGATAACGGACGCTTTGGGCAACACCTGTAATGCAAACACCACCGTGAATGTATTACCCGGTATTACCAGTTGTACCATCCTGCCTGCATTTATATGCCCCGGAGGATCGGCCACACTGACAGGACCTAATATTGCAGGCGCCACTTACCTGTGGGAAGTTGAAACAACACCCGGAAACTTTGTGCCTGCACCCGGTACGAATAATACAATGACCTACACGACCAATGTACCCGGCTTTTATCATGTTATTGTTACCGGATCAAACGGATGTAAATGCACCAGCAACAAAGTGGAAGTAAAGGCAGTGATAAAACCGAAAGCCATCATTGCTGTAACTCCATCCAGCAAACTATGCGGACCGGGTTATATCACACTCACCAGCATCAATCACCTTACTGGTTACACGTCAGATTGGTATGCAAATGGGAATTATGGTTCATTATTGTCAACCGGACAGAGCTATTATATGAATGTGACCACCACTACTGTTTTCAACCTGGTGCTTACAAATGAGTATGGTTGTAAAGACACCTGCTCATTAATGGTTACTGTGAACCCAATACCGGCCCAACCAATCATATCATCCAGTCCAACATTATGTGAAGGCGTACCAATAACCTTAACAGTTACCAACTACGCTAATAACATAACATGGAATACCGGGGCTGCTACCACAAGCATTACCGTTTCTGCAGCCGGCATTTATACCGCCACATACACAGATCCGGTAACAGGATGCAGCAGCAGTAAGAATATAAAAATAAACAGGAGACCACCAACAGACCTGTTCCCGCATTACTGCGAAAAAGTGCCTTGTACCTGCCGTGACTCATTAGGCAACTTCACCATCTATGCGCCGCTGCCATTGGTAGGTGCATTTGCAGCGAACTACAATATTCAGTGGTATTTTAATAATGCACCGGTTGGTTCCAATGGAAACAACCCCACTTATTCACCTGCGATGAACGGTACTTACCATATCGTAGTGACCGATCCGATGACGGGTTGCAAAGACACAAGCGATAAGTATTCAGTAATTGTATTGCCTTGTGATACCTGCAATTGTGATGGAAGCTCCTGGGGAGATATTATCCTGGCCCAGGGAGAAAAGCCTGCAGCAAAAACATCCGGCAATGCCAAAGCCAATGTGCCGCAGGGCCAAAAAATATACTGTAAAGAAACGTATGAGTTGAAATGCAATCAGCCATATACTATTTATCCAACGTATAACTGTAAAGACACTCTCTGCCCGTCTAAAGTTACTTATTCACTGCAACCACCTTCCGGTTCACCCATCACAGGTACTGCGCCGGTAACCTTTACACCCACCATAAGCGGTACTTACACACTCACTCTTTACGGCTGGTGCAATGGTAAGATTTGTGATAGCTGTGTCATTACCTTTAAGGTAAGCTGCGAAAAACCCTGCGATTGTAAGGGAAGCAAATGGACTGGTATTACACTAAGCCAGCAAAACAATAATACCAATCCCGCTGCTGCAGGCAAAGTGGGTAACAATAATAACCCGGTAATAAACCCTGTTAAACTAGACTGCGGAAAAACCTATGATGTAAAATGCAAAGCGTTTTATAGTGTGAATGCCGGGTATAGCTGTGCAGGCGCCAATTGCCCGGGTTCAGTACAGTATGTGTTTACAGGCCCAACTGGAACTACCACCGGCACGATGCCACTTAATTTCAGCCTGACACTAAGCGGTACCTATACACTTACGCTGTATGGATATTGCGGCACCACCAAATGCGACAGTTGTAAAATTTATTTTAAAGTGGACTGTCCCCCTGTTGAGTCAGACTGTTGTCCTTATAACATCACGGTTGAGAATCCAACAACAACATTGACAACGCTTTCAGCACCACCGGCAACGATAGCTAATTCTACATTCAACATCTCCGGTCCTCCGGGAAATCTTTTCACAGAGATAAGGGCTGAAGTAGTGGATTATGTACTCACCAGCAACTTTAACAACGAATGTCTCAGTTGCAAAACCTATCCTTACGCCTGGGCGAGTATGTACCAACCCGGCAATGCAGGGGCTATACCACCCAAGATAACGATGTATAACAGTACGGCACCTTCGTTCAACCCGGCCGGTATTGGTATGTATCAAAATCCGAGAGAAGTTGTTTGGAACAGCACGACACCATTTGCTTTGCCATCGTCACTTAATCTTTCATTCCTGTTACCGGCAGCATCTGTCATTGATTGTTGTGAACTGTCTGCCAAGATCTGTGTGAAGTTCACCTTCAGAGACAACAACTGTAAAGAATGTGAAGTGATCGTTTGCTTTACTGTAATAATAAAACCGGGCGGAGGTACTAACAGCAAGGAATGTAATTGCAGCATCAAACCGCTATTGAAATGGGAAGGCGGCAGCAAAACGCTAAGCTGTGGTGAAACGATAGATCTCTTCGCCGGGAACATACCCGTAAGCCTGCAGCCCAACTTTGAATGTAAAGACGGAAACGGAAAAGATTGCAAGAGCTCAGGACCAACTGTTACGATCAAAAAACCAAATAATACTACACAAGTACTTACCGGACCCAATTATAATTACACCTACTCCTTATCCATGCCCGGCACGTTTGAATATACGATAGTGGGTATTTGTAATGGCAAAAAGTGTGAGTGTAAATTTTATGTAGTTAATCCTAAAAAGTAAAAGGAATGAACTGTAAAAACAAGCTGCTGCTTTCCATCGTCATATTGCTTTCCACCAGCAGTATGGCACAGGATTCATCCACCAAAAAACCGCCGTTCACCATCAGCGGTACGGCAGGGATAAGTTATGAGCATTATGGCC
>JBEBIF010000142.1:0-8075 GCA_040080515.1 Chitinophagaceae bacterium
GATGCCGGACGTCAGAAGCCGGAGGAAACAGCAAAGACTCCAAAACCTTCGGTTGACGGAGGAGAAAAAAAGACAGCAAAAGCTGCTGCTCCAGCTTCAGACATTGTACCTCAGAACTCTGATATAAAAGCAAGCCCGGTGGCTTCTGCAATGATCGCTGATAAAAAAGTAGATCCAAAAACGGTAACGCCTACCGGACCACAGGGAAAGATCTTAAAAGAAGATGTATTAGCTGCTTTATCCAATCCCGGTAAAAAAGCATTTGCAGGAACAGAACTGAACACCCGGAATGTACGGACCGAGAAAATGAGCAACCTGCGGAAGACCATTTCAAGAAGACTGGTGGAAGCAAAGAACACAACCGCCATGCTCACCACCTTTAACGAAGTGGACATGGGCGCCATCATGGAAATACGTACGAAGTACAAGGATAAGTTTAAAGAGATACATGGTGTGGGATTAGGCTTCATGAGTTTTTTTGCAAAAGCCTGTGCCGTAGCATTGGCAGAATGGCCATCGGTGAATGCTTATATTGATGGTGACCAGCTTATTTATCATGATTATGCAGATATCAGTATAGCTGTCAGCACACCAAGAGGATTGACCGTTCCGGTAATGCGTAATGTAGAAAGCATGAGCATGGCAGATGTGGAACGCAAAGTAGCGGAGCTGGCAGGCAAAGCAAGAGACAGTAAATTAACAGCAGAAGAATTAACAGGCGGCACCTTTACCATCACCAATGGTGGTGTATTTGGTTCGCTGATGAGTACGCCGATCATTAATATTCCGCAAAGCGCCATACTGGGAATGCATAAGATACAGGACCGCCCAATGGTGATAAATGGTCAGGTGGTAGTACGGCCTATGATGTACCTGGCACTCAGTTACGATCACCGCATTATTGATGGCCGAGAATCAGTTAGTTTCCTGGTGAGAGTAAAGGAACTGCTGGAAAACCCGGCACAGCTGCTGATGGGTAAAGACCCGGTGAAGACACTGCTGGAGCTATGAGGTGAATTAATTAAAAAAGAATTGGGCCAGTATTTATACTGGCCTTTTTTAATTGACCAGAATTTTGAACCACATAGGACATAGTAAACAATAGGTTTCACATAGAACTATATGGTTCAGCATCCGGGAGAGAAATCTCCCGCTGGGTTCTGTTCAACTGTTTTATCTTGCAGCATTGAGTCGTTATTATTCATACCTGAATTCCGCCACAGAAATACTATCTCTTTATAAGGGCGGGGAACCATTTGCTTCTTTCAGTAAAAAGTATTTTGCACAGCATAAAAAATATGGTTCAAAAGACCGGAAGCAGATCAGTCATTTATGTTATTCCTTTTTCAGGCTCGGAAAAGCCTTTCCGGAAATGCCTGTTTCAGAAAAAATCATTACCAGCATTTTTCTTTGTGCTGCTGCACCGGATGAGTTGCTGGCTGTGATGAAACCAGAATGGAATGAAAAAATAGCACTGCCTGTGAAAGAGAAGTTTTCGGTGTTGCATAAAACCGCTTCTCTTACTGCAGTCTTTCCCTGGGCAGAAGAGATCAGTGCTGATGTGGCATATGAATCATTTTGTGTTTCCTTTTTGGTACAACCCGATTTGTTTTTGCGTGCCAGGCCGGGAAAAAAAACTATCGTTGCCCACCAACTGACAGAAGCAGGAATACCTTTTGAATGGGTGACGGATAGCTGCCTGGCCTTGCCGGCTGCAACGAAAGTGAATACAGTGCTTCATATTAATAAAGATGTGGTGATACAGGACCATAGTTCGCAGCAGGTGGGTTTGTTTATGGCGGATGTCAGACCGGGACGGTCAGACCCGGGTCGATTAGAAGTTTGGGATTGCTGTGCCGGAAGCGGAGGTAAATCTATTATGGCCTTTGATGTGTTGGGGGATATCAAACTTACCGTTTCAGATATAAGGGAATCAATACTGATAAACCTGGCAAAAAGATTTGAAGAGGCTGGTATCAGTAATTATAAAATAGCCGCTGCAGATCTTACTAAAAAAATAAACCTCCCGCCTTCTTTATTCGACCTGGTGATAGCCGATGTACCTTGTACCGGCAGTGGCACCTGGAGCCGCACGCCGGAACAATTGTATTTTTTTGACTATACAGAGGTGACGGAATATGCTGCAATGCAGAAAAAGATCGTTTCCAATGCAATGGCCCAACTAAAGCCCGGCGGCTATTTTCTATATATCACCTGTTCTGTTTTCAAAAAGGAAAACGAAGAAGTGGTGGAATTCTTAAAACAAAAATTCCATCTGCAAGTACTGAAGATGGAATTGATAAAAGGGTATGACAAAAAGGCTGATATCTTGTTTGCCGCATTACTGCAGCAGCCTTTATAATATTAGCAGTTCCGCAGTACCGATAGCCTGCTGCCCGTTCCACACTTTAATATAATACTTGCCTTTTGACAGCCGTTCCGTGTGCAGCGTAATTGTCTTTCTTCCTGCGTTTTTGGATTCTTTCAGTTGCAGTACCAGGCGCCCTTTCATATCAAAAACAGCAACGCCCATGTTTGAAACTGCATAAGAAGTTTCAACAACCAAAGTGGCAGCCGAGTTTGTATTCAGCGGATTGGGATTGACCTGTACAAGATCGCTTCCAGTTGGATTTACAGCAACCGGGCAGGCGGTTGCAAGAGTCGCCGTAGCAGTATCTATATATGCCTCAGTGAACGTGGCGGTTGCAGTATCAATTAATTGGCGGATGCGGAATGCAACAGTGCCTGCATTTACTCCTGCAAGCGAATTGGTGAACTGGTAATTGTGATTGGCCAGTAAGGAACCAGCAGCTGGTGCCAGTTCTCCTACTTTGGTAAATGCTGTTTCGCCGGGTGCTTTTCTTTCAATCTCATACTTCATGGCACTTACATCTTTACTGCTCCAGGTCAAAGTAGCAGTACAGGCAGTAATGGTAGCAGCAGAAGTAGCATATTCGATCAGTAAATTCTTAAAAGCCGTTTTAAGATTGGGAATACCATAGCCGATCCGGTCATTAGGAGTGGCGGCAATACTGCCGGCCTGTTGCAATGCCGCAATGATCTTCATATTATTATACTCCGGAAATCCCTGCCATAGGCAAGTACCCAGACCGGCCATGTTAGGACAAGCAAAGGAAGTACCACTGCTGGTGCCTACGGTGTTTCCATTAGTTTGAATCAATGCTGATACGCCAACAGAAGCCATTGCAGGTTTTATCTGCCCGTCAGATGAAGGTCCGTAACTGGAAAAACCGCCGACGGTTCCTAAACTGCTTACCGCTCCTACACATACTACACTATCTGCATCAGACGGAGTGGTGATGAAATGCCAGCTGCCGTTACCCTCATTGCCCGCAGAGTTAAAAACGAGCAAACCTTTTCGGGCTGCTATATCAGCACCCCTTGCCGATATGGTGGTGTTGCCATCCATATTGGCGTACACATAATTTAAAGAGGCATTATCAAAATCAAAATAACCTAAGGAACAGGAAATAACATCAGTACCATTACTATCTGCTCTTTCTGCTGCACACACCCAGTTGTGTTCCTCTATCGGGTATTCACTAGCATCATCTTCTGTACGAAAAAGCCAGAAAGAAGCCTTCGGCGCTTTGCCAATAAATTGTCCGGGAATATTAGCAGCAATAGTGGAAAAGCAATTCATACCATGACTTCCATCATTGATGACATTGGCTTCCCGGGCTACAAAATCCCAGGTGCCAAGTACCTGACCGTTTACATTCACACTGTCAAAACCTCTAA
Source organism: Chitinophagaceae bacterium (assembly GCA_040080515.1). Classification (GTDB taxonomy): domain Bacteria; phylum Bacteroidota; class Bacteroidia; order Chitinophagales; family Chitinophagaceae; genus JJ008. Next base: position 3,763 of record JBEBIF010000142.1, read on the forward strand.
GGTTGGTATAATTGGAAAAACCATTATCCAGTATAGAGAGGTGCATGCCCTGTCCTCTTAATCCGATGTTGTGCAGGAATTCACCATTGTGCAGGTGTATTTCGTTGAAGGAATTAGTGCCATAATTAAAATAGTCGGCAGCAGTTCTCGATGTAACAGGAGGCTCATCCATAATAATGGCTTCACCGGAAAATTTATCCCGGGTATTGCCGCTGATCTCACCACTGCGGGATGCAATGCCTGAAACGCTTTGTACAAAGGGCAAAGCATTGATAGCGGTAATGGCATTGGGGTCGGTAGTGAGTATGGATACGATATTCAGCCATTTCGACACATTAAGTATCGTAACGTTAGGAACATTATCAATCTGGATAATATAGGAAGGCGTTACCGGCAGATCAGCACTGTCGATGCCGATACCATAGCGGGCCCTTCTGTCGAGTGCACGTTGTGATAAGTAATTCAGTGGTGTAGAAAAGGAGTAAGGGCTGTTGCCTTTATCTTTTATCCGGACCAGGTAGCGGTTAAATTGTGCAAGGGTATCAGTTGAAAACAGGGCAGCTACACAAAACAGCAACAGGATTTTTTTCATATTGATATTAAATAGACCCAAACTTATGAAATATACGGCAGTTAATTATGATCGATCATGCTCATACGTATGCCAAAGCCGGTAGTGTAAGGCCCGCCTTGTCCGCCCGTATTAGGCTGATATTCCCAAAGAATGAATTCTTTGAAAACCATCCCGACATTTTTGGCATATTTCTCCACACTATAATTAGTGCTTCCGAAAGCGAATCCTTCTATATAAGGATCTTTATCCAGCAGGATATTACTGTTATTGTAAAGCCGCCATTGCCCGCCAAATAATTCAAAAGTGCGGCCATACCCGGGTGGTATGCCAACAAGGTTTAATCCTGCTATTGCAGGGTTGAAGTTGCAATAGGCATCCTTGTTGCTTTTATTGAAAACGGAGATCCTTTTTACATTAACAGTGTCAAGATTTGTTGTACTGACTTTGATGCTGTCTGTACCTGTTCCCAGTATAAATGCGTTGTAAGCAACACGGGGAAGGGCGACTGCATTGCCGGCAACAGTAAGTGAATTGGGATAATACCATCTGTCAGCAGCATAAGCAAAACTAAAACCGAGACCACTTGGGATCTTGATGCCGGTAAGGGTAGCATAAAAACTGGCCTGGTTATAAATGGTCAGATTTTCAAAACCTATATCCGGTCTTACTGCATTAATTCTAATGGTATCGGTGGCTGTTCCCCGCATAAATACAGCTTTTGCATTTTTGGGAATAGTGGCTGTATTGTTCACAACATCTACTGTATCCAGGCTTATACGTTGATCAATATGTATAACGTTCAGCACATTGCTCAGTGTTTGTGAATTGTAAGTGAACAGGCTGCTGGTATTTTGATAATAATAATCCCAGTCTTCCATGTCATCATCATTGGCAAACTGGTAAGTGTGGTAGGGGTCGGGTGGAAGAAAGCGGTTTCCTTTCCATGAAAAATCCTGCTTGATGGGCAGGTGCAACCGGATAAACCGGAGATTATCTTCTATTGTTTCGATCTGGTCTTCGGCGGGTGTTATCAGGTAAGAACCTGAAGGTTGCCAGGATTGTGTACCTGCCAAGTCCCTCATATACCTGTAAATTCTAAAACTGGGACGGCCGAGATTATCGGTGATCTGTGCATCCACCACATGCTTTACCTGGTAGCTGTGCACTTCCGTAGTTCTTCCAAAATTGGTGAAAACAGTAGAATCAATGCGGTAAGTGATATACTTTCCAGCAACAAGGGGCAGGTAATCTTTTAAAGGTTCGGACGTAAAATCTTCTTTTTCAGGATTACAGGAAAAAAGCAATAAAGCTGACAGGGATAACAGGCTTAGCCTGGTAAGTAAAAGGAATCTCATAGTTAAGTTTTGTATTAGAAATACAAAGTATTAGTGGTTAAGGATTGATGTGCTCCGGATTTTAATTCGTTTCCAGAATTAAAAATACAAACAAAAAGCGGTGAAACATAGTTTCCCGCTTTACAACGTATTATTTTATACTTTATTGCCTGATTTTAAACGAGTTCGCCCCGTTGTATGATGCCCCCGCCGATCACATCATCGCCTTCATAGAACACCGCACTTTGACCGGGAGCGATGCCTTTTGCGTTTTCGTAAAAATGTATTTTGGCCACGCCATTTTCAATATAAATATTAGAGAGGCTGCCTTTGTCCTTATACCGGATCTTGGTTACCGCTTCCATGCCCGGTGTGATCGTATCATATTTGACCAGGTTCAATTTTCCAACGGTCATTTCATTCTGATCAAGATCTTCTTCATCACCCAGCATCACAGTATTAGTAGAAGGGTCAATTTTGGTAACGAATACCGGTTTGCCAAAAGTAATATCCAGGCCTTTTCGTTGTCCGATAGTATAAAACGGATAGCCTTTATGCTGACCCAAAATATTTCCATGTTTGTCAACAAAATTTCCGCCGGCTACTTTATCTTCCAATCCGTCTACTCGTCTTTTTAAAAAACCACGGTAATCATTATCGGGAACAAAACAGATCTCGTAACTCTCATTTTTTTTCGCCAGTTCCGGGTAACCAAAATCATGTGCCATTTGCCGGATCTGTGTTTTCCGGTAGGGACCCAGCGGTAATAATGTTCTGCTAAGCAAATCTTGTTGCAATCCCCACAATACATAGCTCTGATCTTTTGTTTCATCCACGGCTTTACTTACCACAAACCGTCCATTATCATGCTGCCGCACTTTGGCATAGTGGCCGGTGGCAATATGATCGCAGCCTAACGCATCTGCTCTTTTCAGCAAAGCCCGCCATTTGATATGGGTGTTGCAAAGCACACAGGGATTAGGTGTGCGGCCGGCCAGGTATTCATCCACAAAATTCTCGATCACAAAATCGCCAAACTCTTCCCGGATGTCGAGAATATAATGAGCAAACCCATGCTCCACGGCGGCTTGCCGGGCATCATTGAAGCTGTCCACATTGCAGCAACCGGTTTCTTTTTTACTGCCGCCACTCACGGCATAGTCCCATGTCTTCATGGTAATGCCTACCACCTCATACCCTTCTGCATTGAGCATCAGGGCGGTAACGGTACTGTCGATACCGCCGCTCATAGCCACCAGCACTTTTCCTTTTTTACTCATGATGTTCTGAAAAATTGAGAACAGCAAATATACAAAGGATAGGCGGGTTCTTATTTGCGGGATAGGGAAATGACTTGTATGGTTGTTTTGCCGGACTGGGAGGCTATGCATTTCCAATTAAGAAAGACAAATTTGCTGACTGCAGGCAACAAATTTTACGAAGTCATTTTTTGGGACAGACCTGTAGTTATTTCATACGGAACAAAAACCCCGCCTGTACTACCCGGTTGTAATCGGCATTATCATCAAAGCGGGTAAGATCGGTCAGGCCAAAGCAATACCGTACATAGAAACCGGCCCTTTTGCTAACCATTAAACCCATTCCGGCATTCAATCCAAACTGGGTATTTGCAAGACTTCTTTTTACATTGAGCTTTTCATTCGTCCCTTTATCTGTTGCGCTGATGATAAATGAAAGCTGTGGTCCTGCTTCTACAGAGAAAGCAGGAGTTACAAAGTATTGGAACATCACCGGCACGGATGCAACATTTACCGCAACAGTCCTTTCTGTTTCCTGTTCTATTTCACCGGCAATTTCTGTAACAGTGTACCGCTGTCCTTCAGCGGAATAAAGTAATTCTGGCTGGATATGCCATTTCGTATTAAATCTGGAATGAATAAAGATACCGGTATGTCCACTTAGCCGCTTGCCGCCATCATGATTGCTGAAACCTGCATAGTTTATTCCTCCTTTGAATCCGGCCACCAGCTGTGAATGAACAGGTACAGTGCAGAAAGTAAAACCTGCGAATTGCAGAATGAGTAGTAAGTTTTTCATATCAATTGGTTTGACCTTTCAGGGTCAAATGAAATGCCAATTGGTTTTCCTGGTGACTTCTGACGGGAAATAAACACTTCATTTTTTATACAACGTAAAAACCAGTAGGGAAAAGGAGTAGTAGTTTACCTGTCACTGGTTATTTTTTATTTATCTTCCCGGTACATCAAACTTCAGGTATGCGGAAACTATTCATGGCAGAAAGTAAGAACACCTGGGCAACACCTTTTTATCATGGCAACATACCGTTGCAAAGTAGCTGGTAAGTTAATAAACAGCGGCGTGTCAGTTATTAACAACTAAAACACAAATCCATTTTCTTCAGGTACAGGTGTCTTGCATATATT
>JBEBIF010000599.1:0-1729 GCA_040080515.1 Chitinophagaceae bacterium
GGGTATCAGTATCCCAGGTACTATTACTCTGGCAGGTGATTACACTGGGCAAAATACCCTTACTGCAATTAAAAGTAGTTCCGCATTCTGGTAATTTAAATATTTTGGTACTCCGAATCCTTCGAAAAATGCCGCTCCTGGAGCGGTTTTTTTCTGGGTGCTCCCATCTGGGAATATATGCAATATATTGGTTGAATTGCGGCATAGGAAATGAACTTTCTGCAAGGGCGATATCGTGCTCAGTATGATAGTATTTATCCTATGCCTGCGGCTTTTTTGAGCCTTTATCTTGCTCGTGCTGTATATGGTATTTTATGCGCGCTGGCGCTTTTTTTTAGTATACCTAGTGTATCCTTGGCGGGATTTGGTATTACACCACCGTACGTCATTAATGACCGTCTTACGAGAGGAATTGAATACGAGCAAAAAATCACCATTGTACGCTCTGATCCTATTCAAGATTTGAATGCTGAAATAACATTCAATATTCCAGAAGTGGAAGGATGGTTCTCGATCGATAAGGGAATTAAATTCGTTCTTCCGAAAGGAGAAACTCAGGTGCCTATGGTGATAAAAGTGCGAGTTCCAGAAGATGCTGCCTACGCACAACATAAAGGTGCAATTCGAATTAGGACTTCATCATCTGATGTTCCAAAAGGTGGAGGTGTTTCTATTGCACTTGGTGCTCAAATTGATGTTGATATAAAAGTGGTTGATCAGATTCTTGATTTTGATGTTCGAAAGACGCGTCTCGCAGATCTTGAGGAAGGAAGGAGAAAGTGGGGTCTATTCTTTCCTGCAAAGATTCGATTCTTCATGACGATAGAAAATACAGGTAATGCTGAGTATGGTCCAACAAAGGTCCAATTTGATATTTATGATCGAGACATGGAGACTCTTCTTGAGACAGTTGAGAGTACAAATGACATTGAGAAAATAGCACCTTTCGAAATAAAGGAAGTACTTGCGGAGATTCCTACGAGATTACCTGCGGGTCGTTATAAGGCAAAGTATACGGTGTATAAAGGAGAAGAAGTTGCACAGCAAAATGAAGTGCTGTTGAGTGTCGCTGCACTTGGCTCTGTACCTGGGTATGCAGGATACGGACTCTGGGGAATTTCGATGCAAGATAAAGCGAAAGTTGGCGCAGTCTTAGGCATTCCGTTCATCCTCCTTATAGTCTTGATTCTCATAGTAGCTTCAAAGAGAAAGAGGCGTCGAAGAAGAAAGAAAGACTCTCATGTATCGTGACTACTATGAAAACTCGAAGAGGAATAGTGCAGGTTGTCTACAGATTGTATTCCTGAGTATATTGTTTGCGTTTGCGGCAATGTGTCTGTTCTGTAAACCCCTCATTGTTGAGGCTATTAATGTTCCTACAACACTTACGATTTCTATTTGCGGTGATGCAATTGTAAATGCCGGGGAAGTTTGTGATGCAGGAATTGCTGGGAATACTGGAGCGTACGGATCGTCAACTGCTGAGCGTATTTGTACTTCAGATTGCTTAACTTTTGGACCATACTGCGGAGATAGTATTCTTCAGGTTCGTTTTACTGAGCAATGCGATGATGGGAATAACACGTCTGGTGATTTGTGCACAAACGCCTGTGTTGCGGAATCTTCGACTGCGGGAGGAAGTTCTGGTTCTCCGGCTGTGGGGAGCATTCCTGCTGGTGCTGGTTTTCCCGGAATAATTCCTTCTGATCCTCAAACAAAAGTCGTGCTT
>JBEBIF010000600.1:0-1728 GCA_040080515.1 Chitinophagaceae bacterium
ATTCAATGATGAAGTTATTCTTTCCCTGGCCAATCATGATCTTCAAAAATTTTTGCTGTACCAGTTCCAGCAGCGACAAGAACAGGAAAATTGCATGAACCCGGTTCTCGCATTTATCAAAAATCTTTTCGAAAGATACTGTTTTATGTTCTCTTGCCATGGTGAGCATCTGGTCGCGGCTGTCTTCCATGGTATAATTATACTGCACCACTGTATGTACCGGCTTGTTGATCCGGTCACTATACTTCTGCATTGCCTTTTCAAATGCCCGCATCAATTTAAACAGCGTAATATTTTGTATTTCAGTGCCTTCGCCTGCATCTTCGCCTATCTGTGATAATTCCTGCTGAATATTTCCCCGCTTCACCATCAGCATACGGAGGGCTTCCATTTCTGCCATTCGGGCGGAAGCTTCTTTAAACCGCTTGTACTCCAGAATTTTATTTACCAGTTCCTCCCGTGGGTCTATTTCATTTCCCTGGGCATCCAGTTCTTTACGGGGCAATAGCATTTTGGCCTTTATCCGCATCAGTGTGGAAATAAACAGGATAAACTCACTGCTCAATTCAATATTCAGCTCCTCGCTCTGGTGCAGGTAGTCCAGGAAATCGTTGATGATACCTGTGATGGGAATATTATAAATATCCAGCTCATCCCTTTCAATAAAAAAGAGAAGCAGGTCGAATGGGCCTTCAAATTGCGGTAGTTTGATCTGGTACGATGGGGTCTGCACTTTATTCAGGTTAATAGTTCAAAAAATAAAGTCCTGTTATTGCTACAGGACTTTACAAAAGTAAGGGAAACAGGCCTATGGTCAGAAGCCCATTTTTCCACGGTTATTTCTTCAGGGCATCCCTGATCTCACGCAACAGCTGTATGTCTTCCGGTGTGGCGGCAGGGGCAGCTACTTCTTTTTTCTTTGCGGCGTTCATGGCTTTGATGATGAGGAACAATACAAAGGCAATTAAAATAAAATCAATTACCGCCTGCAGGAAAATCCCTACCGGAAAAACAGTTTTTCCAATGGTAAAACTCACCTCAGACATTCCCCCTTTACCCAATATCATTGCGATAATTGGCATAATGATACTGTCAGTCAATGCGGTCACAATTTTTCCAAATGCACCGCCGATGATAACAGCCACCGCCAGGTCAACGATGTTGCCCTTCATGGCAAATTCTTTAAATTCTTTGATCATGCTCATAATAAATTTGGTTTTGTGTGATAGATAATGCTAACTATCAAAGGTGAAGGCTGAATGGCCGGTAAATATAATTAAATGGCCTGAGATACTATTTTTTCATCCCCGGAAATTTCATGTCCAGTCCTTTCAGTACATCCCTTAGCTGACTGGCAATCAGGTATTCCTTATACCAGTTTTGGTCTGACGGAACTATCGTCCAGGCCGGGGTATTACAGTTATTAAAGCAGTCATTATACATATCCATATAAACATTCCAGAGTTTTGCTTCGTCAAAGTCCTTCTCATTATACTTCCACATTTTAGCCGGGTCCTTCATTCTTTCGCTTAGTCTTTCATGCTGCTCTTCGGGAGAAATATGAAGGTAAAATTTCAGGATATGGGTATTATTATGCTCTTGCAACAATTTTTCAAAATCATTGATGGCATTCATTCTTTTCCTTGCTGTTTCATCATCACACCATTTATGTACCCGGGTTACCAGTATATCTTCATAATGCGACCGGTTGAAAATCTGTATCATCCC
>JBEBIF010000601.1:0-1728 GCA_040080515.1 Chitinophagaceae bacterium
TTTATACAAATTAAAGAATGGATTAAAACTCCGTTTATATACAGGTGGTATCAACAGGGCTGAACAGCTATTCCGGACAACCGGTAGTTCCGAATTCCTTGACTCATTCTATAAATCATTCCCAGGTCTGAAGTGTAAAGGCGATGAGACCATTACCGATGAGATCATTTTTACCAAAGCCAATATCCCATACATACTTCCCTGTCTCCGGGAAACAAGCGGCATCATTGAAAAAGCTAAAAAGAATAAACTCCCCAAACTGATACAAACAGAAGATGTCCGTTCCATCATTCACAGCCACAGTAACTGGAGTGATGGCAGCAATACCATTGAAGAAATGGCAAAAGAATGCATAAAGCGGGGATTAGAATACCTGGTCATTTCGGATCACTCACAAACAGCCTTTTATGCAAACGGCCTGAAAGAAGACCGTATAAGAGAACAACATCGCTACGTTGACGAATTAAACAATAAGCTAACCCCATTTAAGATCTTTAAAAGCATTGAAAGCGATATACTGAACGACGGCAGTCTCGATTACCCGGAATCGGTATTAAAAACCTTCGACCTGGTGATAGCTTCTGTTCATAGCAACCTGAAGATGCCCGAAGATAAAGCCATGAAACGGCTGATCACAGCGATTGAGAACCCTTACACCACCATCCTTGGGCATATGACCGGCCGCTTGCTGCTAAGCCGTAACGGCTATCCGCTGGATCATAAAAAGATCATTGAAGTCTGCGCTGCTAACCATGTTGTGATAGAATTAAATGCACACCCCCGCAGATTGGATATCGACTGGAAATGGATCGATTATGCCATTGAAAAGGGGGTACTGCTTTCCATTGATCCTGATGCCCATGCTCTCGACGGTTTCGATGATGTGAAATACGGCGTACTCGCTGCGCAAAAAGGTGGAATGACCAAAGCCAATAACTTAAGCAGCTTTGGCCTGAAAGAGTTTGAAGATTTTTTGAAGAAGAACAGGGCATTGAAGAAAATTTAAGAACCTGGTCCGGTATTAATGATATACTGAATGCATCACAGTTCCATTCTTGTTGTCAGCTTCTTATTTTCCCCGATAAAAGATCACCACCCTATTCCATAATCTTCTCCATGATTACTGCTGCCACCCCAAAGACTTCTATGTTTCCAGTCGAACCAGATAGCATTGATAGGGCCGCTGGTACGATCATCAAAAGTGAGGGTATAACCCATTTTTTTCAATTCATTTCTAACCGCTTCAGGAGTTTTATCATGTAATAATAAATGCCCCGGCCTCGGCTTCCGGTCCTCTGTTTTGGTGCCTCCCAATGATAACCACAACTGATTGCTGTTGATATTCGCAGCTTCACAAGCCTGTTGCACCGTCATTCCAAATTCCACCATATTCAGGAAGAACTGTAGTAAGTTTTGATCCTGAGTATCTCCACCCTGCACTGCAAAAGACAGAAAGGGTTTTCCATCTTTCATAGCCAGTGTTGGCGTTAGCGTTACACGGGGGCGTTTGCCGGGTTCTATCACATTAAATGGATTTAAGGAAGCATCCAGTACAAAACTTTGCAACCGCTGGCTCATACCCACACCAGTATTACCCGCAATACATGCAGGCAACCATCCGCCACTTGGTGTGATAGAAACCACCCAACCCTCTTTATCCGCGGCCTCTACTGATGTAGTGCCCATCCACAATCTTTCCATATAGGCCTCATTCATTGCCACACTGCC
>JBEBIF010000143.1:0-8046 GCA_040080515.1 Chitinophagaceae bacterium
GTGTAGCTGACTTCATTGCCGGCATTGCCAATGAGCAACAACGTAAGGACAGCCAGGTGGTGCTTAAGTTGATGGAAAAAGCGACAAAGGAAAAACCCAGAATGTGGGGCAGTTCCATGATCGGTTTTGGAGAGCTACGGTATAAAAGTCCCACCAGCGGCAGAGAAGTGGATTGGTTCAGGATCGGTTTTTCTCCCCGTAAGGCGAACCTTTCCTTACACCTGATCTTTGATATGCAGCAACATGCTGCTGCATTAAGTAAATTGGGTAAACACAAGACGGGTGTCGGTTGTCTTTATATCAATAAACTGGAGGATGTTGATATAAAAATGCTGGAAAAACTGATCACCATCGCTGCGAAGAAGAAATAATCGCCTTCATATTGCGTTAAGAGTGTACCAAACCAGTGGTAAAGCGGATCCTGTTGGCTCTGCTTGTTCTTTTGCACACATCCCTTGCGGTAAACGCCGGATACTGTAACAATACTTATTATGTCATCTGTTCTTCTTTTGCTTATTATATTAACCGGGCAGCCGTTTCTTTTAGACCACCCTCCTGCAAGACCGGTAACAACGGTTGAAAAGTGCATAGAAGTTCAACTATTGTTTCCCGGAAACGGGAACAGCATAACACCGGAATCTTGTTTAAATGTAAACGTCCTCATCATTAATCACACGGATACTGTGGCAAGCTTCTTTGACGACTGGAATTCATGGGGCTATTATAATATTCACTTCGAAGTAAAAACATCAGATTCAACATACTTCATTTATAAGAAAAAGAAAGATTGGCCAAGGAACTATCCGTCATTCAGTACATTGTTTCCTGGAGACTCCCTTTCTTTATCATTTACGCTCAGTTGCGGCCATTGTGCTGATTCGCCATTTTCAGGAATGATAGACCGTACCACAGATCATCCTATACGCATTAAGGCCCTCTATCAGCAAAGCAAGGATGCCCTTATATACGCCAACCTTACCGGCGATATAAAATACAAAAAGATCTATAAAAGATCAGAAGATTTTCGTCAAAGAAAAGGGTCCTGGATAACCGTTGATTCATTAAAGACAGCGGTTGAAGTGAACAGAACGTTTCCGCTTTCACGATTAGAGTCCAAAGAGTATGAACTGAAATAATCAGCTTAAACCATTTCGGCAGTTTCTCAGTTTGAAATAAATTTGAACCACATAGGAGCATAGAGACATAGAAACACACACAAAGAATTCTATGTTTTATCCTATGTTACTATGTTTCTATGTGGTTCAAGTACATTTAAAAACAACAGGTTTTCAAACTGAGACACTACCACCATTTCACACTTTCTTAATTTTCCGTATTTTCGTTTTCCCTCATACACACTTCCCGCCTGAACTTACTTCCGTATTCTTAACATTAAAAAGTTTTTATGAAACCTCCACCTATTGCGGGCAGGCTGCAAAACATTTCAGTGCTGTTGATCACTGTCCTTTTTATCTCTTGCCAAAAAGAGAGTTCGCCACAATCTGAATCATCTAACAATAAGACCACCAGTAAAATAATTACATGGCTGGAAAAACAAAAAGCAACGGCCTCGGCAGAGGGGGTTGCAAAGATCCAATCGCTTAAGAAGAACCTCGATTTCTCCTTGTTAACTACCGGGCTTTTTAATAGCGAAGAGCCTATTATAATTGTCCCAATTAAAAAATCCTTTGTCGCCACAAGCAACGCTGACAGAAACCCAATTAATAGCCTGGTTTTTTTCCTCGATAATAAAGAAGACATACGGAGGGGCAATATTCTTCAGTATATCTCAACACAAAGAGTAAGCAGCAGAAGGGTACTGGCAAACTTCTTTGACCGGTATTATAATTTCAGGATCACAGATTTTACCGGTTCACTCGTTTATGTTACCGTTACTGATGAGATCGCTTATGAATTGAATTATATAAAGGGGAGTGTGAACTACTATAAATCCGTGGAAATAAAACAGCTTAATGGCCTCACTGAAGCCTGTTATGAATTAGGCTGGTATTACTACTGGAGCGATGGCACTGTTACCTGGAAGCCGATTGGCAGATACTACGGTGACTGCCTGCCCGTCAGAAAAATAAACGGCCAAACATACAGGGTGAACTGCGGTGGTGGTGAAAATAATGGAGAACCTGCCGAAGAATAAAGAGTATTTGATGCCTGGGAAAAATATGCAAACCTGCATCCGGCAGGAAAATGATCCTTTCACTCCCCGGAAACTATAAAACCGGGCACAGCTCCCCGTTTATAGGTAAATCGCAATGCGGACGGATTTGCCCCGGCTGAAGGAATATTCGGTACCGCGAAGGGCATTGTTAAACCACATTCATTGGTGGACAAGGTATGTTCACCAAATACTTTTATATGAGTAAGCAATGCAAGCTTATCCGTAACAGGATAAGAAAGTGATGGCAGCTCTACCCGGATACCATCTGTTAAGACAGGAACGGCACCCTCTTCTTTACTGATACGCTGCGCAGTAGCCGCATTCAGTTCCAGCAACATTTTCAATGGAATGATGCTACTGTTAGTACCAGTATCATCCCTTTCAATAAGTGCTGCCTCCACCATTATCATTTCAGGAATAAGCAATGCACCGGGACGCTGACCCGACAGGTTGGCAAAAATACTGACCTGTGGTTCTTTATACAAAGCATAGTTCATCGTTTCAGAAAGTACTATGTCCGGCTGTTGTGCTGCCGGAATACGATAAGTGGCCGCATCAGCCAGCACCTTGTCAAGTATATAAAGCCCCATATTAAACACACGGATCGTTTTATCCAGGTACTCCATGCTCACCGGGTTGATCTCCAGTAGTATCAATTGCAATTCTGCGGGGCCAAATACGGTGGTAAGCGGCGTTAGTAAGGTGGCAAATGGTCCGGTGCCGGCATACAAAACAGTTACAGGCTTCCCTGGTTGTTGTTGCAGTTGCATCCTGATCGCCTCTTCTATGCCCCTGAGGAATACCCGGGTGCGCATCATATCCATAATGCAAAACGCTGCAGCGGCGGTGTCAATGGCTTTTCCTGAATGGGTATCTATACTATGGTACTGCCCGCCTTCATCAAAAGCGATCACTTCCTGGAAAAGTTCTTTCAACTGGCTGGCCCCGTTTCTGACAGCTGTATAATCAAGCTTCGCTGCTAACAAGGTTTTAGTAATGGCTGCAAGCCTGGTAACGGGAGTCGTCAACTTTTTTTTCTGAAGATAGGGGCATTTGGTCTTATAAAATAAAAAAATGGTTACCCATTATCCCCGGATTGAGGTATTGAAAGCCCTGACATCCAAATCTATATTTGTCCTGACTTTTATCCTAAACATTCAAAACACTTACCATGACCTACACCGCCAATGCCGTAGCAACCCATCCCAAAATAAAAGCATTAAAACAAAAACTGGAACGCACCATTAATCTTGCGGTAGAAAAAGCAGCAGGGCATCTGCAACATCCGGAGCAATACCCGCTTTCCTCCAATCCCAAATCAATGGAACGGGCATTCTATGATCTTATAGCAGCTGCGCCCAAACGAACCCGTAATAAGATCATTGATAAAGCAAACCTTAGTCTGAATGCCAGTACCACTAAAAGAAAATCCCTTTACGGAGACCTGGCAACGGTGAATTTAAAAACAAGCACGGCTGTACTCGACCAGGTGGCGGCCCTGCCCGTTCCCGAAGCACTCAAAATGACGCCGCAGGAAATTGAACAGCTGACTAAAAGGCCGGAGCCAAAGATCAAAGCGGGTCTTAAAAAAATCGTCAAAGCTGCCGCAGTGCCACAGCCACAGGCTATCGCAGCCGGCACCGTTGCCTTCTTTGTGGATACGCTTACCTGCGGTAAAACAAGTGAACTTGGCAAAGATGAGATCATACTGGAAACTATCGTTACCAACGGTCTTACCGAACCACAAACGCTTCCACCAATAGACCTGGGGAAATTCAAAAAAGGCGATACCAAAGCCGTAAGCAGTAGTCCCCTTTTCAATTTTGATATTATTGAAGACAGCACCGGCAGTGTGCAAAACCTTACAGCAATGCTCTTTTTGAGAGAGAAAGATGTTATTTCAAATGTAAAGCTGGCGAGGAAGCTGGCCATAGTGATCGCAGTCATTGGATTGGCCCTGGCCTTGCTGGCTTTTGGAATTGCGATCGTGGGTACCCTGCTGGCGCTCACCAGCCAGGCATTATTCATTGTAATGCTGGTAAGCTTTTTTACTGCATTGGGTTTGCAGCCCGTCGCATTTCACCTGATCCCATTGCTGGCGGATGATGTGTCCACATTGGCCAACGACAGTCTTGTTATTGATCCCACCATACAAGTGGGTGATGTTTTTAACCGCAGCGCCAGCTTTGACCTGCTCAATAGTGAAGCAGATCTTACCAAAGGAAAATATACGGCAGCATTGCGGTGGGTAAAAACGGCGTAGTATAACTGGAGTACAAGTGTGTCAGTGGCGGGTTTGCCGGAATGACGGCTATCAGTGTGGTGTAGCTATACCAATTTCTCATTGATGGCCTTACTCACTGCTTCTATCTGCGACCGCACATGCAGCTTATCGTAAATATGTTTGATGTGGGTGCGGACCGTATCAATACTGATGTCCAGTTCCGCAGCGATCATTTTAAAACTGTTTCCTTTGGAAAGCAATTGCAGTGTTTCCTTTTCCCTTCCGGTGAGCTGGTAATCTGTTTCAGCCACCGGCGTTACCGGCCGCTGCATATTGTTGATCACCATCCGGGCAATGGATGGGCTCATCGGTGCGCCGCCATCCAGTACTTCCTTAATGGAATCTATCAGTTTATCTGACACATATTTTTTTAAGAGATAACCATTAGCGCCTGCATACATAGCTTCAAAAACATGCACATTATCATCAAACACGGTAAGCATGATGATCTGCACCCTGGCATTTGTTTCCCTTATTTTCCGTACTGCTTCTATCCCGTTCACTTCCGGCAGGTCGATGTCCATCAATACCACATCGGGTTTATTTTCCCGCACCTGCGCTGCTACCTGGCGGCAATCTGCATAGGTTGCTATTACCTGGTAGTCACCGGTAAGTGATAAAAGACTATTCAGGCTTTCCCGCAGGTCTGCATTGTCTTCATATATGATAACATTTACCGCCATTGGTTATTCAAGTTTATACAATAATGCAACTTACCCATATTTTGCACGACAACACATACCTCAATCAGGGGAGAAACAATACCAGTGCAATGGTTGTTCCGGTGCCCGGTACTGCATCAATATGCAGGGTGGCGCCCATTTCCTCCGCCCGGCTTGCCATATTCCGCAATCCGTTCCCGGGAGTTATTGTAGCATGGTCAAATCCTTTTCCATTGTCAGTGATCGTCATGTGCAGGTGTTCATTCACCTTATTAAAAACAATACTGACTGCTGTCGCGGCACTGTATTTTACTATATTATTCACCGCTTCTTTAAATATCATATAGATATCCTTACGCTGCTCCAGGTTCAGCGGTACTGTTTCTAAAGAACCTTCTTCGGTAAAATTAAACCGGATGCGGGCAGGTTCCAGCATTTCTGCGGCAAACTCTTTCATACGCAGCAACACATTATCAAAACTATCATTAACGGGATTAATGGCCCACACCATATCACTCATGCTTTCCATCATGCGTCCGGAATGGTCCTTTATTTTTTGAAAATACTGTTTCAGCTTTTCAGGCTCCTGCTTTTCTTCCATCGCCACTTTGCTGATGATGTTGATGCTTGTAAGTGTGGAGCCCATCTCATCATGCAGGTCGCGGGCTATTTTAGTACGCAGCCGTTCTTCTGTAAGGTGTTTGGTAATTCTTTCCGAACAGATCGCTGCGATCTTTTTAAGTATCCGCAGGTGATACCGGCTGTAGAAATTCTTTTGCGGATGCTCAGAATCTATAACAGCAAATACTTTTCCATCCACCAGCACCGGCACTGCTATCTCGGACAACCGGCTTTCATCATCCACTATATACCTCGGGTCGTTCCTGGTATTACCGGAGATCACGGCCCTGCCGGTTTGTGCCACTGTGCCCACTATACCTTTTCCCACCGGTATTTCAATGATGTTCGCTATTTCCCGGCGATGCGGGTTCTTAGGGCCATAGGCTGCTTTTTGCTCCAGCACATTCCTGTTTTCATTACGCTGGTAGATCACACAATCAATAAAGCCCAGCTTTTCAATACAATTACGGGCCGTATCCCAAAAGATATCATCTGTTGTATTTTGTCCGTATAATGAAGTTGCAAAAGCGTTGATCATTTTTTCCACTTTCAGTTTTTGCTGCAGGGAATAAATGAAAAGCCATATAGAAAATGCCACTGCTAATCCCGCCAATAAAATAAACCACCACGTACGCCAGAAAGGAGGTACGATCTTAAAATAAAAACCGGATACCTTACCCGCTATCGTACCCGAAGGATTTTTTGCCCGTACCAGGAACTGGTAATACCCGGATGGAAGATTTTGGTAAGAGGCTGAAAAACTCTTGCCTGCATCCATCCAATCGGGGTCATGCCCATCCAGTTTGTATTCATACTGTATGCCCGATTGAACACCGTAATACAATCCGGCAAATTCAAAAGACACGGCATTAGAGTTAAAGGGAAGCCGGAAATCTGGTTGCCCGTTGATCTCTTCAGGGGTTAGTGTCTTACCATTTATCTTTATAGATGTAATGGCCAACGGAAACCGCAGCACATTGTCATTGTCCGGCGGTGAATAGATAAAGAGGCCGCCACCCACACCTACCAGTAATTCATTTTTCCCGGTGTTAAATGAAATATCATGCGGGTTGCGGCCATCAGATGCATATGCAGAAAAATTAAAGACCTGCTCCTCTTTTAATTCATATAAGAATTGTCCACGGGTACTTATGGCTGATATCCCCTTTCCGGATAATAACCACAGAATGGAATCTCCGTTACTGCAGATCGACAATATATTATTACTGCTCAGCCCGTTTTTCATATCAAACCGGGTAAAGCTTTTTTCAAATGGCATTCCCGGGTTATACCGGGATACCCCACCGGAATTGGTGGCCAGCCAAACGCCCCCTTTTGAATCCTTTCCGGAACTGTTTATAAGGTTTAGTTGTGAATATTCCTGTACCTCCGCCGTTTCATAGTAGCTGTTCGTTTTTCCGGTAGGGATATGATAGGTGAATACACCTTCGCCAAAACTGCTGATTACCACCGTATGATTTACCAGGTCGGCTTCTATACCGGTAAGGGTATTCAATTTGCTGAGGGTGCTGTCTTTTAATACTGAGAATTTTTTTTCCGCTGTTTTATAATAATATAAAGCCCTGTTGAAAGTGCCAAACCAGTAATTTCCTTCTTCGTCCTGCAGCATATCCCGAAACACCACATCATCATTTTTATTAGGGGTGGGGAATAAGGTAAATTTTTTACTGCCGCGGTTGTATTGATACACATGATTTCCGGTAAGCAACCAAAGATCACCGGCATTATCCACTTTGACACCGGCACACATTGTAAAGGGAGTTCCCTGTGCATCAGACACTACTTTATCAATCGTTCCTGTATGTGTGTCTATAATAAATACTCCCGCTGGTTCCACAGAGCAGGCAAAATAGCAACCACTCACCGCATCATAATATACGCCGCCCATTCCATTGGTCCCTTCCTTATCCGAAAAAGCAAGTAACGGTAAAAAGGAAGCTGCACTCGTTTTCGGATCATAAACAGAAATACCATTAGCCGTAGCGATCCATTTTATATGATTGTCATCTTCAAATACAGAACGGACACCTCCCGGCAGAAGTGAAGCGGAAAGCAATGGTACATTCCGCTCCAGACGGATCTTTTTTCTGTCATCACTTATCTTTACCAGTCCTTTGGGAGAAGCCATCCATATCTCATCCTTTCCCGGCAAGGTATATTCTGTTGAGGGATACGGTTCCGGCACTACCGACATCTCACTGTAGGTATCAGCGCTTTCATCGTACAAAAAGACCCGGCCCTTTTCTTCACAAATAAATACTTTCTTATTCCGGGCATCATAC
>JBEBIF010000144.1:0-8010 GCA_040080515.1 Chitinophagaceae bacterium
ATGTAAATCATTTCATGAATTGCCTGATGCGGGTAACGCCCAGCCAGGTGGGAGAACAATCAATTCCGTTTAATTTTTCTATTGGCAAATTCTCTGGTCGTGGTGAAACGATTCATCCGATCCGGAATAATAATGCCGGCTTTTTTGTTTTTGTACTGGAAGGAGCTTTTGAGGTGGAAGGACGCTTATTGCACGCCAGGGACGGGCTGGCCCTCTGGGGCATCCAGGAAGCAGAACTGGAAGCACTGAGTAATGATGCCATGATGCTGGCAATAGAAACTCCCTTTACTTTTTCGGAGGCCTGATCCATTGCAACGATAAACCGGCATAATAATTTCTCCGGGGAGCCGCATTGTAAAAACGATTGGCAGCAGCATTGATGTCATTACCTAAGCTATAGCTTTCATCAAGCAGGTTATCTGCGCCGGCATAAAAATTCAATTTGTATTTTTTCTCCAGGGTCTTCTTCCATCCTAAGCGGCATCCAAGCAAGTGATAGGCTGCTGCCGATGCCAGGTTGGCATCATTGAGGAATATCTTTGAAGCGCTATACCAGGTAGCATTTGCATAAAGACCGTTTTTGAATATAAGATCTGCCAGCAGCGAAAAAGTATTGGCCGGAACGGAAGGCACTTTTTTGCCAGAAAAATCATCGGCGCCTTTAATAAAAGTTCCATACCGGAAATGATTATAAGTATAACCGGCATTGATGCTGAAGTAATCGATCATCCCCTTTTTATGATTGACTGTTGTATAATCAGCATTTAATTCTATTCCCTTTTGCCGGATATTGCCTGCATTCACAAAAAAATCTGCCCCGGAAAGGTCCCGCCGTTGTACCAATGCATTGGTAAGCTTGAAAAAAAAACCGGTGGCTTCAATAAATAATTTTCTATGAAAAAGAGAATAACCAGCTGTCATTTCATAATTCCAGCCATATTCAGCTTCGAGGCTGGTACTGATGACCCCTGTGGATGGAAGCAGTTCGGCAATGGTGGGTGGTGAAAAGCCCCTGGCAATGGTTGCTTTCATAAAAAGATCGTCAGTAATGATCTTCTTAACCGAGATCCTTGGAGCTATTTCGCTTTTATAAGAACGGCCTTGTTTTACTACCGGGTAAGAACTTAACCTTGTGAGGTCAACCTTTGTTTTGTTCAGGCTGATACCGGAGTTGATGAACCAGCTTTCTCTTATATTGATATCTCCCTGTATAAAAAGGCTGTATGTGGTATAATTGATATCGTCATTCGTTTGCAAGGTATCGGGATTGCCATTCCTGTTCTTAAAAACCTGTGTGTTAAAATAGCCTTGCTGAAACTCACTGCCACCAATGAGCTGAACCTTGTTTTCTTTTTGCCCGCTGTATTCTATCTGCGATCTCCTGGTGTAGGTAAAAAAAGTTCTGCCACCAAAGCTGGGTTCATTCCTTCTTTCATAGTTACGGATGGCGGGGTTCTTTATTTGAGCAAAGGCCCCGTAGAGCGTAGTTGTGTTTTTAAATACGGAACTGAAATTATAAATATTGGTAAACCCTGCGGTTATGTTTTTCTGGTAAATAGCCGCCTTTGCATTTACAGCAGAAGGAAACCCTCCGCCGGCGGGTCTTGCTGATTTTGGGTTTGCAGTAAACTCCGCCAAAGTAAGTGCACCGGGAGTTTGATAGTACATATCAGAAAATAATACTGAAGCTGTTAGTTGTTGTTTTTCGGAGAGCTTTAGTTGTGATTGCCAGGAAAAATTATCTCTCCGCATTTTTGTCTGCACCCTAAAGCCATCACTTTGATTGTGGGCATACGTTATCTGGTTGCGATTCTCTTTGTTCCCAAATCTTACGGAAGTAAAAATGTTATGAAGGTTGTAGCTGCCCGTGATGTATTCTATACTTATACCGGGTTGCCAACGGTCCCAATTGTTTACCAGTATCAGGCCGCCGGTACCGGCGCCGTACATACTGCCTGCTGGTCCCTTAAATAGTTCTATGCTGGAAAAATTATTATAGGCCAGTTGATTGAAGTAGGTGTTGCCGCCGGGGTCCGTAATTGGAATATCGTTCCAGTACACTTTTACATTCCTGACACCAAACGGTGAACGCAGGGAACTACCCCGGATATTGATACGATAGCTGCCGGGACTGCGTTCTTCCATTCGTACCCCCGGAACCGTATTTAACCCGTGAACAAGCGAGATTTTATTATACCGGTCGGCATTGTTGTGTTCGATGATCTTTACAAGTGTGGTGGTGCTGCGCTGGTTCCTGTTTTGTTCAAAAGCCCGTACGATCACTTCATCCAGTGTTTTTGAAGTGTCTGTACTTTCTTCCTGTGAAAAACAGGATATATATAATAACTGGAGGAGGCAAATGGAGAGGGTTTTTTTCATAGAAACAGGTAAGTGCGGCTATAAAGTTAGAACCTTTTCTTTGTATCTTCAAGCCATGACTGCAAAGAATAAACTGGGCCTTTTTTCTTTTACGATGATAGTTATCGGGCTGGTGATCGGTATGGGTATATTCCGTACGGCTGCTACCAGTGCCAAAGATGCGCTGAACCCTTCTGTTTATTTCAGTGCCTGGATCATTGGTGGTTTGGTGGCTTTATGCGGCGCACTTACCTATGCAGAGATTGGCAGCCGCTACCCGGTCACCGGCGGTTATTATAAAGTTTTTGCCAAAGCATATCATCCCAGTATTGCGTTCGCTATCAACTGTGTGATATTGGTGAGCAATGCAGCCAGTCTTAGCGGTGTTGCGTTAATTGGCAGTGGATATATATTGAAGCTGTTTCCCGGAGAATGGACGGATATTCATAAAGCATTGCTTAGTTGTATTGCTATTATCATATTTTATG
Source organism: Chitinophagaceae bacterium (assembly GCA_040080515.1). GTDB lineage: Bacteria > Bacteroidota > Bacteroidia > Chitinophagales > Chitinophagaceae > JJ008. The sequence continues at coordinate 2,847 of JBEBIF010000144.1, forward strand.
GGATCAACCTCCGGGGTTTACGGATCAGTTCCAGAACGCAGAATGTGCTGATGCTGATCAAGATCACGATGATCCTGGTGCTGATCGCAGCGTTGTTCTTTCCGCAGCATTATGCAAAGGAAGTAGTACAGCAAACCAATACTTCCTTCAGTACTATGGATTGGATAAAAAGCCTGGGTGTTAGTTTGATAGCGGTATCATTTACTTACGGTGGTTACCAGCAAACGATCAACTTCGGGCAGGATGTGGATAAGCCTTCTAAAAATATTCCCCGCGGCATTTTTATTGGTATCGCTGTAATAATAGTCGTGTACTTGCTCGCTAATCTTAGTTATTACAACCTGGTGGGTTTCGACCGGATGAAGAACGAAAGGGAGGTGGCTTTTGTAGTAATGGATAAAGTTTTTGGAACAAGAGGGGCAGAAATTTTTTCAGCATTCCTTTTCCTCGGCGTACTGGCGTATGTAAACGGGCTGCTGATGAGCAATCCAAGGGTGATGTATGCGATGGGTGAAGACGGAAGCCTGCCGAAAGTGTTTGCCCGGCAAAATGAAAAAAACAATGTGCTTACTTTTTCGCTTACCATATTCGCCGCTATCTGTATAGTCATTTTATTCTTCTCTCAGCAATTTGAAAAGATACTCACCTTTACCATTTTCCTGGATTGTTTTGGAATGGTACTCAGCAGCGCCACTATCTTCTGGTTTCGGAAGAAAACAAAAGAGCTGGATGGCACCGGCATTTATAAAATGAAATTGTTTCCATTGATGCCACTCATTTTTATTGCCGCTTATTTATTCGTTGGAACAAGTATTGCCATTGCAGACCCGAAGGCCGCATTAATTGGTATTGGGGTACTGGCAGCCTTCATACTTATTTACTTTTTATTTAATCATAACCGGGCTAAGACCGTTCAAACAGAACCCTGATGGATATCTCGCAAATAATAAATGAACTGGGTGAGGACCGGGAACATTATTTTAATGCGGTGGCGCCACCCATTATGCAGACCAGCAATTTTACTTTCAAAAAAGTAGCTGACCTGCATAAAGCATTTGAGGATGAAATGGGTGGTTACCTGTATAGCCGCGGCCTCAATCCCACCGTAGATATTCTTCGGAAAAAATTAGCTGCATTGGACGGGGCAGAAGATTGCCTGGTATTTAATAATGGTGCTGCTGCTATATTCGCCGGCATATTTGCCAATATAAAATCAGGCGATCATATTGTTGCTGTTGCAAAGCCTTATACCTGGGTGCAACGGATGTTTGATGTGATACTGCCGCGGTTTACTATTTCCGTCACTTATATTGATGGCACTATTTTGGAGAATTGGGAAAAGGCCACTCAACCGAACACCACTTTTTATTACCTGGAATCTCCCAATAGCTGGGATTTTGCTATTCAGCCTGTCCGGGAAGTGGCTGCCCTTGCAAAAAGAAAAGGGATCACCACATTAATTGATAATAGTTATTGTACTCCGCTTTATCAAAAACCCATTGAAATGGGAATTGATATGGCGATGCAAACAGCCACCAAGTATATCGGCGGGCATAGTGACACACTTGGAGGTGTGTTGAGCGGTTCCAATGAAATGATGCGAAAGATATTTAACAGTGAATACCTGAACATCGGCAGCGGTATTCAGCCTTTTAATGCCTGGCTGCTGATAAGGGGATTGCGCACATTGCCGGCAAGAATAGAGCGTATTACAAAATCAACAGCTGAAGTGGTCCGGTTTATGAAGCAACATCCCAAAGTGGAGTCTGTCCTTTTCCCCTTCGATGAAACTTTTCCACAATATGAACTGGCGAAGCAGCAGATGAAAGGCGCCTGTGGTTTGTTTACGTTCACACTCAGGACAAATAAAATGGAATCTATTGTCAGGTTCTGCGAATCGCTGCAGCATATTATGATGGCAGTAAGCTGGGGCGGTCATGAATCGCTGGTGATCCCCAAATGTGCCGGACTAAAGCCGGCAGACTTTGATCCGGCGAATAAAGAGCACCGGTACATTCGAATGTATGTAGGGCTGGAAAATGCCGGCTACCTGGTTGATGATGTAGGACAAGCTTTGGCCCGGATTGATTAATATTTGATTTCCCGGCACAAAAATCACACACTATAGGGAGCATTTCTTCTATTTTTGCAGGATGATGAGACGCTGTATAAAACTGGTCCTTTTCCTTGTTTTTTTTACCACGGCATATGGCCAGGATAAATGGGATATAGTAAGATGTGTGGAACATGCCCAAAAAAATAATATTTCCGTCAGGCAGACTGACCTGCAGTCCCGGTTCTCCGCATTAACTTATCAGCAAAGTAAAGCGGACCAATTACCAACACTCAATTTTAATAGCAACATTGGTTACAGCCTTGGCCGTTCTAATAACCCGACAACTGGTGTGCTGGAGGATAACAATTTCTTTAATATCGGGATGCAATTGCAGAGCGGGATCACCATCTTCAATTGGTTTTCAAAGAAAAATACTATTGAGGCCAACCGCCTTTCCTGGGAAGCGGATAAGGAACAAACAAACAAAATACAGAATGATATAGCGCTGAATGTGGCCGTGGCTTACCTGCAAGTATTATTGGCAAGAGAACAGGTGAACCTGGCAAAAGTGCAGATCGTTGTTACACAAGCTCAATTAGAGACAACAAGAAAAAAGGTGGATGCCGGAGTATTGCCTGAACTAAATGCAGCAGAAATTGAAGCGCAGCTGGCAAGGGACAGCTCCTCTTTAGTAACCGCGGAAGCATCTGCCCAACAGTTTTTATTACAAATGAAAGCGCTGCTGAACCTGGATGCTGCAGCACCCTTTGATATACTGACACCACCCGTTGACCGCATTCCTATACTTCCACTTGCGGAGCTGCAACCCGAAGCGGTTTATGTAACTGCTCTCAGCACTTTACCACAACAAAAAGTAAATGAATTAAGGATTCAATCAGCTCAAAAATCGGTGGCCGCTGCTAAAGGAGCCCTGTATCCAACGATAAGTGCTTTCGGAAGTCTGAGCTCCAATGCCATTTCATTTAAAAGACCAATTTATAACCAGGTATTCAATGGCTATTCTCCTTCAGGCGCAAGAGCTATTGTTGGTCCCGGTGTATTTTACCCGGTAGAAATTCCGGTTTTTTCAGAAGGTACTGATATAACAGGCTATTACAAAGCCGGAAGTATCCCCAAACAATTCAATAACAATTTTGGACAGGCAATTGGTATCGGGATAAGCGTTCCTATTTTCAATGGGCGGTCTGCACGAACTGCCTGGGACCGATCAAAACTGACGGTACAAAAGCTGGGGTTGGAAAAGGAAAGTGCCGATATGCAGTTGAAGCAGGATATTTATAAAGCTTATAACGACGCTACTGCTGCGTTGCAAAAATTTAATGCCGATAAAAAAAGTGTTCAGACCGCTGAGAAAGCTTATGATTTTGCCAGCAAACGGTATGTACTGAATCTTTTATCACCATATGATCTGCTGACCAGTCAGAATAATGTGCAAAAGGCCAAAATACAGGCCTTGTACTCACAATATGATTATGTGTTTAAAATGAAGTTGCTGGAATTTTATAAAGGACAGGGCTTAAAACTTTAAGATAATGTATCAATGTGCGGATGTAACTATGAGTGGAGACTGTAATGGCATTTACCTATTTTCACATTCCGCATATTTTCAAATTAGTTTTCTATGAATAAGAAATTAAAGTGGACGTTGATCATACTTGGCATCCTGCTGGTATTGTTTTTGGTGGCAAAATCAATGGGCGGGAAAGAGAAGACTGAAAAAGTAGCTGTTGAGAAAGCGTCTAAAAGGACGATCGTGGAAACAGTGAACGCCAGCGGAAAAGTGTACCCGGAGGTGGAGGTGAAGATAAGCCCGGATATCTCAGGGCAAATAACAGAGCTGTTTGTAGAAGAAGGTGATACTGTAAAAAAAGGAATGGTGCTGGCCCGTATCTACGCTGATATATATGCATTGCAAAGAGATGAAGCCGCCTCACGGCTGAGCCAGTCTGTGGCAACGGTAGATAACAGTAAGGCCAGCCTGGAATCATTAAAATCCAACCTGGACCTTGCCAAGCAGAATTACGACCGTAATAAAACACTGTATGATCAGAAAGTGATCTCTAAATCAGAGCTGGACCAGTTTGAAAATGCTTTGCGTTCTGCCCAGGCAAATTACAATGCTGCATTGCAAAACATCAAAAGTTTGCAGGCTGGCGTACAATCTACCCAAACCGGGTTGAGTAAAGCCAATAAGGATCTGAGCCGTACCACCATAGTAGCGCCGATGGATGGTGTCATCTCTTCATTAAAAGTAAAAAAAGGGGAAAGTGTGGCAGGAAGCAGTTTTAATGTGGGTACTGAAATGATGACGGTGTCTGATATGTCTGGCATAGAAGTACGGGTGGACGTAGGGGAAAATGATATTGTGAAGATCAATATCGGCGATTCTGCTGATGTGGAAGTAGATGCCTATAACAACAGGAAGTTCAAAGGAGTGGTTACCAAGATCGCCAGCAGCACCAAGACCTCTGCTCTTACTGCCTCTAATGATGTAACAAATTATGAAGTGCGGATCAAATTAGATGCTTCTTCCTACAAGGATCTTACCAACAAGACATTTCCTTTCAGGCCGGGTATGAACGCCAGTGCCGATATAAAAACAAAAAGGGTGGAAAATGTGCTCGCCGTGCCCATTACCTCAGTAAATGCACGGGTAAAAGGAAGTGACAAAAGCATGGCGGATAAAAAGAAGGAAGAAAGTGAAAGTAAAGGAGAGGAAGATAACGGCATGACGGCTGCAGCTTCAGATGATAATGAACTGGAGGAAGTGGTTTTTGTGTTACAGAAAGACGGGACTGTAAAAAAATCAGTGGTAAGATCGGGCATACAGGATATCAACTATATTGAAATCCTCAGCGGGATCAATCCCGGAGATGAAATAGTTGTTGGCCCTTATGTGGCGATCAGTAAAAACCTGAAAGATGGTGTGAAGGTAAAAGTAGTACCGAAGGATAAATTGTTTGAGAAATAGGGTGCAGCTGCGGGTACGAGTTTTCCTCCTCTGGTTTACTAAGATGATTTTTAAAACTCCGGGTCTCGTAACTCAAAACTCATAACTAGTAACTAATGAATTTCGGTATCATCCTG
>JBEBIF010000602.1:0-1713 GCA_040080515.1 Chitinophagaceae bacterium
CGACATTAGGATTGGAATGAGAGATAGCCAACCCAATTCTTCCTGTTTGTTTGGTATCGGGTAATCCTTTGTCAATAATTTTCCAGGTCTTGCCGCCGTCAATTGTTTTATAAATATGGTCACCATCTTCCGGCACGGGGTCGCTCCAGCGGCGGCGGATGCGATTCCACATAGAAGCGTATAACGTATTCGGGTCAGAAGGATCCATAATCAGATCAATACAGCCGCTCTTTTCATTCTCTGTTAAAATATTTTTCCATGTTTTTCCTCCATCCATTGTCTGGTAAACACCACGGTCTTTATTATAGGTCCATTCATTGCCACTGGCGGCCACATACACATTGTTTGGATTTTTTGGATGAACCACCACTCTTGCTATGGTTCCTGTATTTTCTAAACCAATATGCGTAAAATTTTTCCCCGCATTTGTTGATTTATACATACCCATTCCCGGACGCGATGCCCGGAAAATATTCGCCTCACCGGTGCCGACATACAAAATATTATTGTCAGAGGGTGCCAACGCTATATTGCCGATGGACTGGGTGGCTTCTTTATCAAACAACGAATTCCAGGTTTCGCCGCCGTCTTCTGTCTTCCACAAACCGCCGGTGGCAAAAGCCGCATAGATAATTTGGGGATTGCCCGTTATCCCCAGCACATCCGTACTGCGACCACTCTTATTGTCGGGGCCAGCCAACCGCCACTGCAGGTCTTTGTATGGCGATTGTAGCAGCATTTGCTGTTGCTTTTTAAAGGCAACCAGCTTTTGAGTTCCTGTTGTGGTTTGGGCTATGGAAGGCAAACACACTGCTATCGTCATAACGGAAGAAAGAAGCAGCGGGAATAAAACTGGTTTTCTCATGAAATGGTTTTTGTAAATTCGCAGATATTTTATTTGATCATGGAAACTTACGGAAAGATACTGCTGATTGCCATGCCAGCCTTCCTTGCACTGGTACTTTTTGAAAAATGGTATGGCTGGCGGAAAAATAAGGACACGGTCCGGAATATGGACATGATATCCAGCCTTGGCAGCGGCGTTACCAATGTTACCAAAGATGTGCTTGGCCTCAGCATCAATATCATTGCCTATACATGGCTGGTGCAGGAAATCGCAGTCTATCATATCACTGCCACCTGGCTAACTTATATCGTAGCATTCATCTGTATTGATTTCGCCGGTTATTGGGTACACCGCTGGAGCCATCATATCAATATTTTCTGGAACCTGCATATCATTCATCACAGCAGCGAAGAATTTAACCTTGCCTGCGCCTTGCGGCAGAGCATTTCCATGTTTGTAAACCCTTTTACTTTTCTATTAATTCCTGCGGCATTGCTGGGAGTGCCGAATGAAGTGATTGCTACCGTCGGGCCTTTGCATTTGTTTGCACAATTCTGGTATCATACACAGCATATTAATAAGATGGGGGTTTTAGAACATGTTATTGTGACTCCCTCCCACCACCGGGTGCATCATGCTATCAATAAAGAATACTTAGATAAAAACCTCGGACAGATATTTATTTTCTGGGATAAACTATTTGGCACTTACCAGCAGGAATTAGAAGAAGCCCCGCCGGTGTATGGCATTACAAGGCCAGTAAGAACATGGAACCCCATCAAGATAAATTTTCAGCATCTCTGGCTGATGATGAAAGATGCCTGGCGAACCAGCAACTGGAAAGACAAATTCACACTTTGGTTCAA
>JBEBIF010000603.1:0-1709 GCA_040080515.1 Chitinophagaceae bacterium
TGGAATACCGGAAAGACAGTGCACAACCCATACGGGAATTAACACAACTGCTGCTTCGTGGCCCTTCTTCCTTAACAGAAGGCGAACGGGAATTGATCGCCACGATCGTCTCCCATCGAAACGAATGTAAATTTTGCACCACTGCCCACACTGCCGCTGCTGATCTTTTGCTTGGTGAAAAAAATACAACTGCGCAAATAAAACAAAACATAATTACCGCACCGGTAAGTGAAAAAATGAAAGCCCTCCTGACCATTGCTGCACAGGTACAGGAAAGCGGTAAAAGTGTGACTGAGCAATTTATTGCCGCCGCCAAAGAAAAAGGAGCCACAGATATTGAGATCCATGATACAGTGCTGATAGCTGCACTGTTTTGTTTGTACAACCGGTATGTGGACGGACTGGCCACAGCATTACCCGAAAAGACTGAATACTTTGATTCACTGGCAACCCGGCTGGTAGAACATGGGTATAACAGGCTGCCGCAAGGTTATGATCACTTAAAAAAAGATACTGCTCACCAATAATCCAGTTGCCATAAAAACAACTTCTTCCTATATGAGTGTTGATTTAACAGCAAAGGGTTCAGCAGTTTATTCTGGCAAGAGGCTTGCTATTGCATTTGTCATTTGCTTTATAAGCGGCGTCTTCAGTGGTACGGTATCCACATTGATGTCCGTTTACCTGCCTGTGGCGGTAAAAGATCTGCAAGGCAATGTAAGCGAGGAAGAATTGAACCGCATAGGAGCATATATCAATTCACTTTTCATTTTCGGGTGGATGTTCGGCGGCATCACCTGGGGATTTATTGGAGACAGAAGCGGAAGAACCCGGTCGGTGATCTATTCGACCGCCTGTTTTGGATTATTTACTTTACTGACTTCGTTTTCTTCATCCTGGCTTTGGGTAAGCGCCTGCCGCTTTATGTCCGGCTTTGGTGTGGGCGGAGTATTGGTAACTACTGTTATTCTCATTGCAGAGATATGGGATGAAAAAAGAAGGGACGTTGTTTTAGGAATATTATCCATTGCCTTTCCAGTGGGGATCTTCTCAGCCGGTCTTATTAATAACCTGGCGCCGGGTTGGAGACAAGCTTTTTTAATAGGCGCCATTCCTTTACTCCTCGCAATAGTTTCTATCTGGCTCTTACCTGAATCCGCTGCATGGAAAAAAGATCAGCCCGCCATAAGCAAACAAAGTGAGTGGAAGCTGCTGGCATTACCTGAAAACAGGAAGAATATTTTACTGGGCACGGTGATATTTGGCAGCATGCTTATCGGGTTATGGGCCATCTTTGCCTGGCTCCCCACATGGATGCAGGAGATTCTGCCTGGTAAAGATGCTCAAAAGGAAAGAGGAATGAGCATGATGTTTTTAGGAGGCGGTGGTCTGTTGGGTGGTTTTATCTCCGGGTGGTTGGCCAAAGCTATTGGCGGATTGAAAAGAACAATGATCCTCTGTTTTGCAGGTTGTTTTGTGCTGGCGTTCTTATTATTCAAACTCAACCATTCTTTTTCTCCCGTGATCTATGTGGAAATAGCCCTCGTGGCATTACTGTTTGGCATCAGCCAGGGCGTATTATCTGCTTTCATACCACAGTTATTCCCGGTCAATGTTCGGGCAGCCGCTACCGGTTTCTGTTTTAATATCGGCAGACTGTTTACCGCAACTGTAGTATTCTTTATCGGCGCCCTTGAAAGTTTTGCCGG
>JBEBIF010000604.1:0-1708 GCA_040080515.1 Chitinophagaceae bacterium
AGCCAAATGTATCACCGATGTAATCAACAGCACCGGCCAGATCAACGTTGACTTTGCGGATGTATGCACCGTGATGCGTAATGGTGGTGTGGCCATACTCGGCAATGCAGAAGCATCCGGAGAGAACAGGGCACAGAGGGCAATCGAAGAAGCAATCAGTTCACCATTGCTGAATGATAGCGACATTACAGGTGCCAAGTGGATACTTATTAATATTAACTCGGCCGCTGGTGAACATGAGTTTACCATGGATGAAGTGGAAGTGATCCAAAATTATTTACTCAGCCAGGCAGGTGAGAATACTGATGTTATTCTTGGTATGGGATACGACGATACCCTTGGTGACAGGATTGGAATTACCCTGATAGCAACCGGTTTTGAACATAAAGATCCCTTTGCCAAACCCACAGCAAAGAAAGAAGAAGTAAAAACGGAAGAAAAAATAGTGATGATATTAGGACAGGTGGACGAACCAAAAGCCCCCGTTGCAAAAGAAGATCCGATGGTTGTCGAAAATGAAATGAAGAAAACAGAAGAAGAACTGAAACCAGCTGCCGATTACCTGATGCCGACATTGGTAGAAGATCCGATAGCAACCGGGTTCCCAGTAATGCAGACTCCGGTGATCGATATTACTGATATCAGACACGAAGAAGAACCTGTCATCATCCATTTCGAACTGCAACGGGAAGAAAAAATTGATAGTACATCTGTTGTGAACAAAATGTCAACAGTAGCAAAAAACGAAAGTATAAATTCGACTCCGATCCCGGTAGCCAAAGGAAAACAGTCCGCCCCCATAACGACAATCAAAGAAACAGGTGCTGCAATGATTGGCAGCATGAAAGATAGTACTAGTAGTACAGTAAGCCCGGTGTCTGCAGCATCGGGTGGTTATCTGGCCAGACCGTCCAATATCTATGCAGAGTCTAAACCAGAGGTCTATACCTCAATTACTTCTGCCGAAAAACCGGTCCCTTCTGCACTTGCCAGCAACGAAGAGGAAGAACTCCTTGCGTTGCAAATGCAAATAATAGAACGGGATGACATTCCTGCGGCGGATATGCCGTTGGCTCATCAGGCTCAGACACCTTTGTTTCCCGAGGTTGAGGATTCGCCGATGGCGGACGAAACCGAAGAACAAAAACGTAGGGCGGCAGAAAGATTGCACAAGTTGAGAAACTTGTCTTTCAACGTTAACGCTGCTGACCCCAATAATGAGTTTGAAACCGTGCCGGCTTATATCCGCCGCAATATGGAATTGCATACCGGTACTGTGCAGGTAGAAAATTTTTACAGCAACTACGAAGTCAAAACTGACGAGAAAAATCAATCACACATCAGCACCATTAATACTTTTTTAGACGGGAAGAAACCCGACTAATACATTACTGTCATCCCGAGCCTGTCGAAGGATGATTCATCGCAGTTCGTTCCAATGAATACTTAGCATTGAGCTAGTGTTTTTTAGTTGTTCCCTCCGGTTTCTACCGGAGGGTTTTTTTCATCTCCGTCGGAGGTTGCAAACCCCGACGGCGGATTTGTATTTGTCATCTCGACGATAGGAGGAATCTTGTTCTGAGCGATGCCGAAGGATTATTTACCCAACTGCATTACTACTATCATCGTCCCTTGCGACGCCTCGTTCAGGGTTCTGTTCGCTATTGGGCATTACGGGAGTTTTACTGAACAGGTGAGGTAGTTCTTA
>JBEBIF010000605.1:0-1687 GCA_040080515.1 Chitinophagaceae bacterium
GCATTGCGCTGTACTTTTAATACATAAAACCCTGAGCATTTTCTAATTCCTGGTCACTCACGCAGTTGTTGTCTTTTCTTTAGGGCTGGTTCTGATATAGCAAGCTTGTACTATTTGGCTATCAGTAAAACATATACTTCTTTCCAGCACAACCAACTTTAATCATTAAACCTTAAAACCTTAACCATGAACGTTTATTTGAAACTGATCGTTGTTGCCGCCATTATAGCAGTGACGATCACCGGCTGCAATAACAAGAAGCCGCAACAAACAGGGATCATCACCGCTACTGAAGAAAAAGGTGATGTAACTAAAAAGGGCCCGGAAGTGACGGGCTCGGTAAATATCAAAGTAAATATTGAAGCGCTTGCCAATGAAAAAAATACCACGGTAGAGTTACCGCTTCCGGATAAAAAAAGTCTGAAGCTGGTACGGAAACGGTTAGACACATTTGAAAAGGGACGTTTTGCCTGGTATGGTATCATTGAAAATGATCCGGGCAGTTTTGCACTGCTTTCCATTACACCCAAAGCCATTTCCGGAAAGATCACTACGGCTAAAGGAATTATCTATACGATCAATTATGCAGGAAAAGGTATTCACAATCTTGATCAAATTAACGGAAGCGCTTTACCAGAGCGAAAGGATGATGATATAGAAGTGCCGGCTAAGCCGGGGGATGATCAAAGAGAAGGTGATTGTCCCGACCCTGCCACACAGGTGGATGTGATGGTAGTATATACCGCTGATGCCCAGGCTGGTGCCGGTGGTGCTGAAGGAATGGAAGCATTTGTCTATCTCTGTATCTACTTTACCAATCTTTCTTATCAAAACAGTAATGTGAACCTGGCCATGCACCTGGTGCATCATGAAAGGGTGACCTATACAGAAACCGGTAATGAGAATACCGACCTGACCATGCTGCAAGGCACTGCAGACGGACAGATGGATAACGTGCATGCGCTGCGTAATGCGCATGGTGCAGACCTTGTATCAATGATAACAGAAACAATGGGTGGTTGCGGACTTGCCAACAGGCAATTTCCTGTTACCGCAGGTTTTGAATCCAGTGCGTTTTCAGTAGTGAAAAGGACCTGCGCTGCTGCGGGTCTCAGCTTTGCGCATGAGACAGCACATAATATGGGCGCCCGGCATGATTGTGCCAATGCATTGACAGGTGGTGTTCCTTCGGCGGGTGCTAATCATGGCCATGTGGTATCTGCGCCTGCTGATGGCAGTGGTAGTTCCTGGCGTACGGTACTTGCTTACAACGTTTGCACGGGTGGCCCCTGTACCCGCATTCCTTATTTTTCCAATCCTTTGCTGGTATTCTCTCCTACTGCCGCCGCTGCTACCGATCCTATGGGTACAGCAGCCGCAGCCGGTGTATGTACCAATGATAATACCACTGTACTAAATAATGCGGCTGCGATCGTTGCCAATTTCAGGTGCAGCTCACCGGGTGTGGCCAACGTATGGATGCGTGATACCTGGGATGATACCGGTCTGCAACCCGACCCGGCCACTGCCGGACAATCCATGTGGCGTTCTCCTTATATCTGGATCCGTAATTCGGCGCAAGACCCCACCTTCCAGCATCAGCATGAGCATGAAAATCCCAAGATTGGCATTCCCAACTGGATCTATGTAAAGATGCACAACGGTGGTGTGGCGGATAATGGTACGC
>JBEBIF010000606.1:0-1705 GCA_040080515.1 Chitinophagaceae bacterium
GAATGGTTGCAAAAAGAGGCTACTGAAACGAACCTGAAAGGAACACACCAGGTTACGGTGTTGCATATTGCCACGCATGGTTATTTCCTGCAGGATGTGGAAAAAGCCAACTGGCCTATCGGTGTACATGCAGACAATGCAAAAGATAATGTGCTGCTGCGTTCCGGGCTCATGCTTACTGGTGCTTCTGAAGCAGATAAGCATAACTCAAGTCTTGATAATACCAGCAATGGCATCATTACCTCTTATGAAGCAATGAACCTGGACCTGAAGGGTACCAGCCTGGTGGTATTAAGCGCCTGCGAAACAGGTTTGGGAGAAATAAAGGCCGGCGAAGGAGTGTATGGGCTGCAACGGGCTTTCCTGGTTGCTGGTGCAGAAGCATTGATCATGAGCTTGTGGAAAGTGGATGATGCAGCCACACAACAACTGATGACAAATTTTTATACCAACTGGCTGAAGACCGGTGATAAGCAAAAAGCATTCAAACAAGCACAAGTGCAGCTGATGACGAAGTATAAGGAACCCTATTTCTGGGGCGCATTTGTGATGATGGAAGATTGAGTATACTGGTGAAAATGAATAATTAGGAGTCATTATTTATTACAAGGCGTAAATTCAGATTGTATATCCTGCCACTCATTGGTTTCATAGTTTTTGCTGTTAAAGATGAGCACCAGCTTGTCATTACCATCAGCAAACTTTATTCTCCAGGGCTTATCAGTCCATTCTGATGCTTTGCCGATTACAGGTGCAGTACCTTTGAATGTGACACTTATTTTATCATCTGTCCGTATTCCGTCAAATTGCGTTGTTTCTTTTTTACCTGATTCCAGGTCCTCGCTGGTTACATTACCGGTAACTGTACTGGAGTCAAAACTGATAGTGATTACAGTTTTGTAGGTAAGGCCATCGTTGGAATAGCATGCTGATTTGGCCGGAGCTGGTGTAACAGAAACTGCTTCAGTTGTATTAGTGTCTTTTTGTGGGATGTCTTTCTTTTTATCTGTATTGTTATTACAGGCAATAATAAGAATAGCACCACAGGATGCCAGTATGGTTTTTAATAAGGGAACTTGCATATAGTATAAATTGATAGTTTATTTCAACTGCCGTTTATATAGCTGTACCGCATTCTCATATCCCAAATACAAAGCATCACAGACCAATGCATGACCGATACTTACTTCCAGCGTCCAGGGAATGGTTTCTTTAAAATATTTCAGATTATGCAGATCAAGGTCGTGACCGGCGTTGATCCCAAGTCCCAGTTCTTTAGCTTTTACAGCAGCAGCAAGATAAGGTGCAATGGCTTCGTCTCTTTTTCCTGCTGCAAATTGCCGGGCATACCCTTCTGTATATAATTCAATACGATCAGTACCCGTAGCTGCTGCACCTTCCACCATTGTGATGTCGGGGTCAACAAAGATGGATACTCTGATACCGGCAGCTTTAAAGAGATTGATCATTTCTATTAAGTACTCTTTATGCTTTATTGTATCCCAACCATGGTCGCTTGTTAATTGACCCAGTGCATCCGGAACCAATGTTACCTGGTCGGGTTTTGTTTCCAGTACCAGCTCCACAAATTTTTGTTCGGTGCAGTTGCCTTCAATATTAAATTCTGTGGTGATGATCTTTTTTATCTGTCTCACATCCTCATAGCGAATATGCCGCTCATCGGGCCGGGGATGTACTGTAACGC
>JBEBIF010000607.1:0-1705 GCA_040080515.1 Chitinophagaceae bacterium
GAGTGGAAAGACAGCTATCGTTCGTCATATACTAAATGCAAAAACCAATGATGGGGGCAAACCCGGGGAAGTACATTTAAGGGTATTGCTGGTATGGCAAAAAACCGGCGGTAAATGGGTATTACTGGCCCGCCAGGCGGTGAAAATGGGCTGAAATACCCGGTTTACCGAAGCAAAAAACCGCATCCCAAAACCGGTACCGTTCCCGGCAACGATTGCGTAAAAAAAGCGCTGCAATTCGTTGATTTACAGTGAATATCTGGTTAGACTTGTATAACGAAAAGCTGCAAAACAGCGAACTTGCCTCATGAAGAAATTACTATTACTACTCACCACGTTTGCGATCGCACCAATTACATTTTGCCAACAGGTAAAAATGCCTGTCATTATTGCTCCGAAATTCAAAAAAGACACGGTAAGTATTGTAAAATTTGGCGCTGTTCCGGATGGACATACATTAAATACTAAAAGCATTACTGCTGCCATTGAAGCCCAGGCCAGAAAAGGCGGCGGCGTGGTGGTGGTTCCGTCCGGCTTATGGCTGACGGGTCCGCTCGTTTTAAAAAGCAATATCAATCTTCACCTGGCCAACGGTGCCACTTTGTTATTCACGAAAGATTTTAATGAATACCCGTTGGTAAAAGCTAATTGGGAAGGGCTGCCGCAAATGAGAAATCAATCCCCTCTTTCAGCAACAAATGCAAGCAACATTGCCATCACCGGCAAAGGGATCATTGATGGTAATGGCGATGCCTGGCGAATGGTAAAGAAAGACAAGCTGAATGAAACACAATGGAAAAAGCTTCTTGCTTCCGGTGGTGTGCTGAGTGAAGATAAAAAGACCTGGTACCCGACTGAAAAAACACTGAAGGGCTCTAAACTAAACAACCCGGGTGTGATCAGCGAAGAAAAAGATGCGGCCTTTTATGACGGCATCAAGGATTTTTTACGGCCCAACCTTTTGTTACTTACTAACTGTAAATATATTTTGCTGGAAGGCGTTACCTTTCAAAACTCTCCTGCCTGGTGCCTGCATCCGCTGATGAGTGAACACCTGACCGTAAGAAACATCACTGTAAAAAATCCCTGGTATGCACAAAATGGCGATGGTATTGACGTGGAAAGTTGTAAAAATGTGCTGATCGAAAATTCTGTTTTTGATGTAGGTGATGATGCCCTCTGTATGAAAAGCGGCCGGGATGCAGAAGGAAGAAAAAGGGCCATGCCCACACAAAATGTCATCATCAGGGGTTGCACGGTTTATTCCTCTCACGGCGGATTTGTGATCGGCAGTGAAATGAGCGGCGGCGCTAAAAATATTTTTGTAAGCAACTGTACTTTTGTTGGTGCAGATATCGGTCTTCGTTTCAAAACCACCCGTGGCCGTGGTGGTGTGGTGGAGAATATCTTCATCAAAGATATTTACATGAAGGATATTCCGGGAGAAGCCATCCTTTTTGACATGTACTATATGGCTAAAGATCCTATACCATTGGCCGGGGAAAAAAGAGAATTGCCTAAAGTAGAAATGAAGCCCGTGGATGAAACAACACCTGTTTTCAAAAATTTTCATATCAGCAATGTGTATTGCAATGGGGCCGAGAAAGCCATCTTTATCCGCGGTCTGCCGGAAATGCATGTACAGGATATCGTACTGGAGAATATGGTACTGCAGGCAAACAAAGGCATTGATGTGCAGGAAGCC
>JBEBIF010000608.1:0-1703 GCA_040080515.1 Chitinophagaceae bacterium
GGTATAATTATTTGTACTGTGGAATCAAACCATTGGCCAGCTCTACCATTTTCTTAATACCATCTTCCGGTAAATTGCCTTTCTTGAACTCCACCATTACATCTGGTAGCTTATTATCCATTTCCATCAGGAAATGCTCTTCAAACTCTTTTACCTTTTTAACCGCAACATCTTTCAATAAACCATTAGTACCGAGATAAATAATGGCTACCTGCTTTTCTACGGCAAATGGTGAGTATTGTGGTTGTTTTAATACTTCCACATTTCTTGCCCCTTTATCAATCACATTCTTGGTTGCTGCATCCAGATCACCACCAAATTTAGAGAAGGCTTCCAGCTCACGATAAAGTGCCTGGTCCAGTTTCAACGTACCCGCCACCTTCTTCATGGATTTGATCTGTGCATTACCACCCACCCGACTTACCGATATACCTACGTTAATTGCCGGACGAATACCTGCATTGAACAGGTTACCCTCCAGAAATATTTGTCCATCAGTAATAGAGATTACGTTGGTAGGAATATAAGCAGATACATCACCAGCCTGTGTTTCGATAATCGGCAATGCTGTTAATGAGCCGCCCCCCTTTACCAAATGCTTAATGCTTTCCGGCACATCGTTCATATTCTTTGCTACATTATCATCACTGATAACTTTAGCTGCTCTTTCCAGCAAACGGCTATGTAAATAGAATACGTCACCAGGATAAGCTTCCCGGCCCGGAGGACGACGAAGCAGCAATGATACTTCACGATAAGCCACGGCCTGCTTTGACAGGTCATCATAGATAATCAATGCAGGACGGCCGGTATCCCGGAAAAATTCGCCAATAGCAGCACCGGCAAACGGAGCATAGAACTGCAATGGAGCAGGCTCTGACGCAGAAGCCGCAACGATGATGGTATACGCCATTGCACCCGCATCATTCAATGTTTTCATCACCTGCGCAATCGTAGATGCTTTTTGACCAATAGCCACATATATACAATAAACGGTTTTCCCTGCATCAAAAAATTCTTTCTGATTAATAATGGTGTCAATACAGATGGCAGACTTGCCGGTTTGACGGTCACCAATTACCAATTCTCTTTGCCCCCGGCCAATTGGAATCATGGCATCAATGGCTTTGATACCAGTTTGTAAAGGCTCTTTTACCGGCTCCCGGAAAATTACACCCGGAGCTTTTCTCTCCAGAGGCATTTCATAACGTTCGCCAGTGATAGGCCCTTTGCCATCAATTGGTTCACCCAAAGTATTTACTACCCGGCCTACCATTCCTTCACCTACATTAATAGAAGCGATCTGGCCGGTACGTTTCACTTTTGCACCTTCCATAATATTTCCGCTTTCTCCCATCAATACCACACCCACATTATCTTCTTCCAGGTTCAGGGCAATTGCCTTTACACCATTTTCAAACTCTACCAGTTCACCATAACGAACGTTGCCAAGGCCATATACCCGGGCAATGCCATCACCCACCTGCAATACAGTACCCACTTCTTCAAGGTCGGCACCGGCGTTAAAATTGCTTAACTGCTGGCGCAGTATCGCTGATATCTCATCTGGTTTAATCTCTGCCATATTATTTTATTTATCTGTTTGTTTTATTACCTGACCTTATAAATAAAGTCATTGTTCTCAAATTGCTTGGCGATGGCCCGCAGGTCATAAGATATGCTTGCATCAATAAGCTTATCTC
>JBEBIF010000145.1:0-7969 GCA_040080515.1 Chitinophagaceae bacterium
ATATAGTTGAGGATAGTAAAGATGCCTTTCTTGGTTTCACCGGTGTAGCCGGTGCCGGCGATCAGTATCATTTTATGTTTGAACGAAACTACAGCGCCATTTTGCTGGCGGGTGCCGCATTCTTTGGGGCTTAATTTTAAACCGGGTACAGAGATCACATGCCAGTCGGGCTGAAATTTTTCTCCATCACCATCAATAACTAATTCTTCATCCGCAGGTCGGAGAAACATATTGTAAGCGAACAGGTTGTTCCAGGGTTTTTCATTGATCACTCTTACATTAAGCCGGTAGCGGGGGTCGGCGCAGGCATAACAATCCCTGACCCAGACCTCCGGAAGCCGGTTAATATGGTCCAGTATCTTATTGAAAATGATGTCAAAATATTTTGGTTCAATGGGAATATTGAACTCATTCCAATGGACAGAGGTGGCGGTTGTTTCATCTTTTACGGTGAATTTATCCTTAGGGGAACGGCCTGTGAACTCCCCGGTGCGAATTACCAGGGCGCCTGTGTCATTCAGCACCCCTTCTCCAATCCGGAGGGTATCCTGAACCAGCTCTTCCGGAGTTGATTGATAATGAATGGTTTCTGTTTTTTTTATACCTAATTGCTGAAGACTTTTCCGGGGAATAGCAATAACTGATACTGGCATAGTTGCAATCGCATTTGTTATGGCGACAAAGGTAAGAGGTAATCGAATTAAAAAACAAACAAGTGTTAGTAAAACACATTAAAAAGAAGCTAAAATTTTCCGCCTTCGCTTAGTTTTTATCTGGTATTATGTGCCTGCATTTTAAGGATGTAAAAAAGCACTTCTGTTTATTCGAAACACTTTATTTTAAAACAGGTTTTTCATTTTTGTGCTAAAAGATATTTGGCTCATATGTTTACATAATATGTCCAATGATTTTTCAATCCACTGAGATATAGCTGGTACCATCCCGGGAGCCGTTTAACCTCTTTAGCGCAGCCCGGCTTTTAAATGGTGATTCGGCATTATCTTTAGCGCAGTTTTTTTATCGTCAACCAAAAAGCCTTTAACCGTTAAACCAACTGCTAATGAAATATCTACCACTTAACAAAGATCTGTTCATTGAAAACCGACGTCGGTTTATCAACCAGATGGAAAAAAAATCCATTGCCATTTTTGTAAGTAACGATGAAGTGGCCAGCAATGGCGATGCTATTTATCATTTTAAACAAAACAGCGACCTTTTCTGGTTGAGCGGTATTACCCAGGAGGATAGTATGGTCATCCTTTTCCCGGATAATCCAGACCCCAAATACCGGGAAGTGCTGGTGCTGGTGCGGCCTATAGAGCTGAAAGAAAAATGGGACGGCAAAAGACTGCGGGTAAAGGAAGCACAGGCAATAAGCGGAATTGAAACGATCGTATGGGTCGACAGTCTCGACGGTCTGTTACAGCCCT
The DNA here is from genome assembly GCA_040080515.1 of Chitinophagaceae bacterium. Lineage (GTDB taxonomy): Bacteria > Bacteroidota > Bacteroidia > Chitinophagales > Chitinophagaceae > JJ008. The sequence continues at coordinate 1,431 of JBEBIF010000145.1, forward strand.
GGATCCACCTGGCAGATAATATCTATCTCGATAGTAATGAGAATGACCGAAAGGCGAATTTGGTGCGTACCAGGGACTATCGTTTTATTGATGAAATGCGCAGTCGCTACCCCTTGCACCAGTATTTAAGGGCAGCAAAGATCATGAAAGACCTGAGAGGGGTGAAGACAGCCTTTGAAGTGGACGTTCTCCAAAAGGCCATTGACATTACGGAAGTTGCTTTTCGCCGGTTGCTTCAGTTCGTTAAACCGGGAGTGATGGAGTATGAGATCGAAGCAGAAATAGTTCATTCCTTTTTAAGTCAGCGGGCTACCGGTCCGGCCTACGGCAGCATTATCGCCAGTGGCGACAGGGCCCGGACATTACACTATGTAAGTAATAATGCAGAATGTAAGGATGGCGAACTGATACTGATGGATTTTGGAGCTGAGTATGGCGGTTATTGTGCCGACCTTACCAGAACGATCCCGGTGAATGGAAAATTTGGCCGCCGGCAAAAAACAGTTTACAATGCATGTCTTCATTTGCATGATTATGCAAAAAGTATTCTCAAGCCGGGTATCAGCATTTTAGATTACACAGATAAGGTAGGAGAAGAAGCCACACAGCAATTCTTAAAGATCGGCCTGCTGAGAAAATCAGACGTTAAGAATGAAGATGCTGAGAACAGGGCATATCGCAAATATTTATACCATGGCATCTCACATCACCTGGGTATTGATGTACATGACCTGGGTACCCGGACAGAACCGATAAAAGCAGGAATGGTATTTACTGTGGAGCCGGGTATTTATATTGAAGAAGAACAGATGGGCATACGGATCGAGAATAATCTCTGGATAACAAAAAATGGCAATAAGGACCTGATGAAGAATATTCCTATTACTGCAGAAGAGATCGAAGCGCTGATGAAGAGGTAGGTCAACAGGTTTTAATAGACAAATAATATGAAAAACATTCCCAACTTTTTTACGCTGCTCAATTTGTGTTTTGGCTGCCTGGCCATCGTATTCACGTTGCAAAACGGCATCATCGTTTCTGCGGATGAAGCCGGAAGTCCGTTGATCGCTGTTCCTGAAAAAATATGGCTGGCATCCCTTTTTATTGGATTGGCCGCTGTTGTGGACTTTTTGGATGGTTTTGTAGCCCGCTTGCTGAAGGCCGGATCTGAGATGGGTAAGCAACTGGATTCCCTGTCAGATGTAGTGAGTTTTGGTGTGGCCCCGGCGATGATCATTTACCAGTTGTTGCGACTGAGTCTCGCAAAAGAAGAAGGTGGATTGGATGCCTCTGTAATTGGCCTGTTGCCTGCATTTATTTTGCCTTGTGCTGCTGCCTGGCGGTTGGCAAGATTTAATTTAGATAACAGTCAATCCCATTCATTCAAAGGGATGCCTGTACCGGCAGTGGGTATTTTTGTGGCCGCTTTACCATTGATATATTGGAATGTAAATGAAGACTGGATACAAGATCTGTTACTGAATAAATGGTTTTTGTATGGAATAGTGCTGTTGCTTTCCTGGCTTATGGTTTCTTCTTTGCCATTGATGGCATTAAAATTTAAAGACTTCAGTTTCAAGAATAATATGCCGAAATATTTGCTCATCATTATTTCAATAGCCGTCATTGTATTTTTGAAATGGCTGGCAGCACCGGTCATAGTGTTGGCGTATGTTCTCTTATCTTTGCTTTTTAAAAATAAACCAGCATGACCTATACAGTTCAGATAAAAGTAATGCCGCTGAAAGAATTATTAGACCCCCAGGGTAAGGCGGTGATGGGAGGCCTGGAAAACCTGGGTCTCAGCGGTGTGGAGGATGTGCGGATCGGAAAGAATATCACCTTGCAGATAAATGCAGATACTGCTGATAAAGCCAAGCAGATAGCAGAAGAAGCCAGTAAAAAATTGCTGAGCAACCCGGTGATGGAGTATTTTGAAGTAATTGTAAATTAGAAAATATGGGAATGTGAGAATGTGAAAATTAGCGTGAAATAGTACGACTCATTTTCACATTTTCATATTCTCACATTCGCACATTCATGCTTTACCTCGTTCCCACACCTATCGGCAATCTCAAAGACATCACACTCCGGGCTATTGAAGTCCTTAAAGAGGTTGATCTTATCCTGGCAGAAGATACCCGCACCACATCACACCTGCTCAACCATTACCAGATCACCAAACAATTATCACCTTATCATCAGCATAATGAGCATAAAGTGCTGCAGCATTTAGTTAGCCAGTTGCTGGAAGGTAAAAAGATGGCCATTGTTACAGATGCCGGCACTCCCGGTATTTCTGATCCTGCCTTTTTATTAGTAAGGGAATGTATAAAGGTGGGAGTGAAAGTAGAATGCTTACCCGGCGCCACTGCTTTTGTTCCGGCCCTGGTCAACAGTGGTATTCCCGTCAACCGTTTTTGTTTTGAAGGATTTTTACCGGTAAAAAAGGGCAGACAGACCTTACTCAAACAGCTGGCCGAAGAAGAAAGAACGATGATCTTTTATGAATCACCCATGCGCCTGGTAAAAACGCTGGAAGAATTCACCACTTATTTTGGTGAAGAAAGACAATGTGCCGTTAGCAGGGAACTTTCCAAAATGTTTGAAGAAAATAAAAGAGGTACACTGAAAGAAGTGGCACTCCATTTTAAAGAAAAGCAGGTAAAGGGAGAGATAGTAATTGTGCTGGCAGGAAAAGATAAATAAAAGCCGCCCTATTCAGGGCGGCTTTCAACAGGTTAATTTATATGTGGCGTTTATTTTTTCTTTTTGCCCAGGATGTGCACCTGCAATCCCACATTAACCGGGATGTAGAACCTGGAATACTCGCTGGTATAATCATACCCTGTTCCGGTTGAAGGCCTGTATTCGTATTGCGTTTTGCTTTTGCCATAATTAAAACCGATTGAACCATAAAAACCGACATTCTGACTTATGAAGTGTTCGTAGCCAAAACTGATACCTGTATTCCAGTCGCCTTTTGGTTTTGTTGTTGTTTCGCTGCTGCTGCCCCCGCTGGTCTTGCTTTCGCTTTTGCCCCCATAAATTCCATACTGAAAATTTACCTGCGCAAAAGGCATCCCTTTTGAACTGCCACCGAAATAATAACGGGCCAGCGGTCCAATATAAAAGGAGGGCTGGGTGGATTTGCTCTCACTTGTAGTAGAGGAAGAAGTGTTGCTGCTGTTACTTTTGGAACTGTAAAAGCCGATACTAACACCACCACCTATGGCCAGGTTGTCATTTACAAACCAGGCAACGTTTGGATTAACACTGATGGAAAAGGAGTTGCCGTCACTGTTATAAACAGTTGGGGTGTTGCTATAAGATGTTTTACTGTCACTGTTAGTATAGCTGATACTTCCGAAACCTACACCAACCAGTTTATCACCTTTTTTTGTTTGAGCGAAAGTGGTAAGCATGCTTAAACTGCCTATCACAAGGAAAATGATTTTTTTCATGATTTTTTTTTTAAGGTTTATTGCACAAAACTAATAAGGGAATTTTTCATTTACAATACCACTTTTGGGTAATCCACATGATTGTGGTCAGTGTGTAAAAAAAACAAGGGGAAGTACTACAGAAGCCAGAATCCCCCCCTTTTTTTTACTCAGTAATTATTCCAAATGCCTCCAGACCCTTTGCATAACAATGGGCACAAAATAATTTCTGGCAGGCAGACATGAAAATCAACAATAACATTCTTTTTTAAACCCATTGACCGCCGGTCAACTTTGTTTTTGCCATAACATCTATTTAGCGAAATTTACAACTTCAACTATTTATGCATGAAGAAAATATTGCTCTTTTCCACAATCATCCTTCAATTATATCTTGTTAGCAATGCACAGCCAGACCGCTGGCAGCAACGGGTCAAATACACAATGAGCATTGCAATGAATGTACAAACCAACCAGTTTACCGGCAAGCAAAAACTGGAATACACTAACAATTCTCCCGACACCCTCACCAAAGTTTTTTACCATTTATATTTCAACGCTTTTCAGCCGGGTAGTATGATGGATACCCGAAGCAGAAGGCAAGGCGCCGTAAATGGCCCCGGCGGCCGGCCCGACTGGGATGGCCGGGTAAAAGACAGGATCATCAACCTGAAGCCGGATGAGATCGGTTACCAGAAAATTATTTCCCTGAAAATGAATGGCCGGCCTCAATCGTTCAAAATGCTGGAGACCATCCTGGAAGTGAAACTGGATAAACCCATTTTGCCCAAATCAAAAGCGGTGTTTGATATGGTGTTTGAGGCACAGGTACCCCTGCAAGTGCGTCGCAGCGGCCGGGATAATCCTTCATCCAAAGTCCGTTACTCGATGAGTCAATGGTATCCCAAACTTTGCGAGTATGATTATGAGGGCTGGCACCCTACGCCTTATGTGGGCCGTGAGTTTTATGGTGTATGGGGAGATTTTGATGTAAGCATTACTATCGACAAAAATTATATTCTCGGGGGCAGCGGCTATTTGCAAAACCCTAACCAGATCGGGTATGGTTATGAAGCTGCCGGTGCAAAAGTGCAGCAATCGGCGGGGGATAAGCTAACCTGGCGTTTTATTGCTCCTAATGTGCATGACTTTATGTGGGCTGCTGACCCGGAGTTCATTCATGTCAGCCGCAAGTTGAGAGACAGTCTTACTATACACCTGCTATATAAAAAAACAAATGAGGCCGAAAAAGATTGGCTGGCGGTATTGGATATGGCAGAAAAAGCATTACCATATATCGAAAAAACATTTGGGCAATATCCTTACAAACAATTTTCCTTTATACATGGCGGTGATGGCGGAATGGAATACCCGATGGCCACTTTATGTATTGGCCCGGGCGCTGCACTGCATGAATGGATGCATAGCTGGTACTATGGGCTGCTGGGCACCAATGAGTCCCTGTACCCCTGGATGGATGAAGGCTTTACTCAGTATGCAGAGGAAAGAATTTCTGCTTTCCTGGCCAGCAGGGAAGGGTTTGCACAGGCAGATAATTACAATAGCTACTATTCATTGGTAAAAAGTGGTAAGGAAGAACCACTGACCACTCATGCGGATCATTATAACCTGAATGCAGCTTATGGCCCGGCGGTGTATTCAAAAGGAGCCGTCTTTGTAGAGCAGCTCGGTTATGTGGTGGGGGCACCGGTGCGGGACAGGATACTGCTTGAGTATTACAAACAATGGCGTTTCAAACATCCTAATGCAAATGATTTTATGCGGGTGGCTGAAAAAGTAAGCGGCATGAAGCTGGACTGGTATAAGGAATACTGGATCAACTCCACGAAAACTATAGATTATAAAATTGATAGTTTATGGGAAGAAGGAGGCAAAACAAAAGTGCGTCTTTTCAGAACAGGATTGATGCCAATGCCAATTGACCTCCAGCTCACCTTTAAAGATGGCACAAAAGAACTTCATTATATACCTATGAACCTGATGTACGGCGAAAAGCCGGCAGAAGACGCCACACTGCCCCGCATAATTTACGAGCCATGGAAGTGGACACATAGCACTTATGTTATAGAAAGTACCCGCAAGCTGGCTGATTTCACCATTGTGGAAATTGATCCCTCCCTGCGAATGGCAGATATTGACCGGAAAAATAATAAGCTGGAACTGAAGTGGTAAACCTGTTAAAATCGTAAAAGCCCTCCGGGTATTATACCGGAGGGCTTTTGACAGTTCTCGAAGAAAGCCCCTTTTGTTTGTTGCCAGAAGAAATAATTTCTTCGGGCAGCTCACAGGATTAGGTTAAAGGTTAATGGTAATGGGGCAATGCTTTTTGCTTAACGATACAAAAGTAACGGCAAGCAATATTCGGGACAATACCACAAAAAGGGTATTTTTTAAGACTGGAGTAAGCAGCAGGCAGCAAAAACCAGCAGATCTATCGTCCGTAAAACTTGTTTACAGCGGCCACCCGGTTGGAGACGTGCAGCTTTTCATAAATGTGATAGACATGCTTGCGTACCGTTTCAGGACTCAGGAATAATTGGGCGGCAATCTCTTTATACATCAAACCGCGGGATAATAATTCGAGGATCTCTTTTTCCCGGACACTCAGGGTATTCAGGGTTTCCTGTTCGCTGTTTTCTGTGGCCTGCTTTTGCTGAAAGGCGAAAACAACTTTGCGGGCTATCTGGCTGCTCATAGGAGCGCCTCCTTCATACAATTCCTTTATAGCATCCAATAACTTTCCGGGGTTGGTCTTTTTCAGAATATAGCCGCTGGCACCGGCACTAAGGGCTTCAAAGATTTTCTCATCTTCTTCATATACGGTACACATCATAAAATTAGTGCCCGGCATCTTAGGTTTTAAAAGACGTACTACGTCAATGCCGCTTTCTACGGTACCCAGGTTGATGTCCATCAGCACCACATCTGGCTTTAGCACCGGTATCTGGTGTACCGCTTCTTCTGCACTGGCAAGGGTGCCTATGCAGGTATAATTATCATTCATGGAAACGATCTCTTGCAGGGCACTTCTTAGTTCTTTATTATCATCAACTATACAAACGGTGATTGGCTTCA
>JBEBIF010000609.1:0-1702 GCA_040080515.1 Chitinophagaceae bacterium
GGCATAGAGAGATTGATCCAAAAGGATCTTTTGGCTGCAAATTAAACAAATGAAAAAGAAGGGGAGGCAGAGGGGGTGAAAGAACGTGAAGTTCACCGCGCCTCCTGCTAAATTACTTTAGCAGGAGGGTTCCGGACTTTTAGTTTCTTTCATGGATTTGGACACGGTGACACTTTGGTTTTCAAGGATCTTCTGGACTTTGGACGGTTTCTAATCTGGACGTTGGATTTTAACTGGTTTCTCTAGGATTGGGTTTCGGTTTGTTCTTTTGGTATTGGATAATTGGATAGCAAACATAATTGGCATTTCATTAATAATATAGAGCAAAACAACGGAAGTTTTTTACGACACTTTTTACCCCTTTTATAGTAAACAGCTCATAGTCAGTGCAAGAAATACCACCAGCAAAATATCGTAGATCTACGATGTTAGGCTTAGTTTCAGACAGGTTCAGCCGAAAAAGGATGGTAAGAAGGGTATTGTGCTAGTTGCCCAGGGCTTGTATCACATCATACTTGGTTACAATATGAAAATTACCGGCCTCATCTTTAGCAAGCACTGCCCCGTTTTCTTTGTTGATAAGATGGCTCAACTTCTCCACGGGAGTATCAAAAGCCACTACCGGGAATGAGGGTTCGAGCACTTCCTGTACTTTGGAATGCTTTATTTCAGGATTGTGGAATATCTTTTGAAATAAACCGCCTTCGCTAATAGCACCAACAGGGCCCGTTCCGTTGATAACGGGTATCTGCTCAATATCATACTTCTTCATCAGATCTACCGCCTCCAGCACTGTTTGTGAGGGCTCCACAGTGATCAGCCGTTTAGTGCCTCTTGCACTTACCACATCACGGAATGTTTTTACATCCAGGAAACCCCGTTCGATCATCCATTGATCATTATAGATTTTTCCTACATAACGGCTGCCATGATCATGAAAGATGCAGACAACGAGGTCGTCTTTTTTCAATTTATCTTTTAACTGCATTAATCCCTGTATGCAGCTGCCGGCACTGTATCCGCAAAACAACCCTTCTTCCTTGGCCAGTTTTCTTGCCATCACTGCACCGTCTTTATCTGTCACCTGTTCAAAATAGTCGATCACACTCATATCATAATTCTTGGGCACAAAATCTTCACCGAATCCTTCACTGATATAAGGATGTACTTCATTCATATCGATCTCACCGGTGCGGAAATATTTGGTCAGTAAGGAACCGTACACATCTATCGCCCATATTTGTATGTTGGGATTTTTTTCTTTCAGAAATTGCGCTGCCCCGGTAATGGTGCCACCGGTACCTGCCGTGCAAACGAGGTGAGTGATCTTTCCATCGGTCTGGTTCCATATCTCAGGACCGGTAGTTTCATAATGCGCCAGCCTGTTGGCCAGGTTATCATACTGGTTCATGTGATAGGAGTTGGGAACTTCCTTCGCCAGTCTTGCTGCCACACTGTAATAGCTCCTGGGGTCTTCAGGCAAAACGTTAGTGGGGCAAACAATTACTTCTGCACCAACTGCTTTAAGTATATCTGCTTTTTCCTTGGATTGCTTATCAGTGGTCACGAAAATACATTTGTAGCCTTTCACCACAGCAGCCAGTGCTAATCCCATACCTGTGTTGCCGCTTGTTCCTTCTATGATAGTGCCACCGGGTTTCAGCTTGCCTTCTTTTTCGGCCACCTCAACCATCTTCAGGGC
>JBEBIF010000610.1:0-1701 GCA_040080515.1 Chitinophagaceae bacterium
ATGTGTATAAGAGACAGATAGTGAGAAGGCTGATAGGCAGAAAACTGGCTGTACTGTTTTTATTAACAGTATCGGCTGCTGCTTTCGCTACATTGGGTGATGGTAACAAGAATTCTGATAAACCTAAGAAATCATTGCTTTCCAACAGAACCAGCAATAACTCTTTCTCGCTACGTTCTGGCTATACTTTCCGTAGCAACAATATTATCAGCAACAATACCCAGGCCGAAAGAAGATACATCCGTATCAACACGGTAGTTACCATGCAAAAAGGAAGCACCAGCTACGTTGTTCCTTTAAAAAAGAAGGCGGGCATCACCAACGTAAAAATTGACATTGGTAACCGCCAGTTTCAGCGCAATTAATTGTTTCCTCCCCCTTTGCTTTCCTCATAGGTCATCACCCGGTAACCGGATTTTGGCAAATCAAACTTTGCTTGTGATACAGGGCTGAAATTAATATTTGAAACGGTATAAGTCACCATCATCTTCCCCATATTTGCCTCATATTGCATTGCCAGTCCGGGCAGATTCTTATTCAGGTACTGAAAATCTTTGTTTACAGGAATCAACTCACGGGTAAAATAAACGGTAAAAGTGCTGCCATCAGCCAATGTGCCAACTGCCTTCTGGCATTTGAAATTGGCAATGGTCTTATATTCTTCAAAATAGGTGAATGTAACCCCTTCGTATTTTTTGTTTGATTCTTTCCAGTTTTCAGGCGTCATCTTGATCATATACTTCTGTTCGCCATATTCCTTTAATACCGTAACATCACCCGTTTTGCCATCAACAATGGTGGCTTGTGTTCCTAATGAGCTGACCATTTCGGAGCGGCTGGAGTTACCCTTGAGGTATATTACACTGGTGGCACCATCAAGCAGATCGGCCGCTTGTGGTGTTTTATTGCTGGTATTTATTACAATATCATAGGAAATAGTAGCTTCTGTAAGCTTACGCTGGGCCAAAAGCGGATCCGCAGTTATAAGCAGGAAAAAAGCAACCAATATGTGAGGTATTCTTTTCATTTTAAGTAGTTCAGCGGTTATATATTAAAAGACGTGCCAATTTAAACAATAAGTTGCGTAACATAAAAAACCGGGCAGTTTCAGGTGCTGCCCGGTCCTTCTTAAGAATACTTTAACTGTCTGAAAGAGCTTACCGTTTATTCTTCTGCTGCATATCTTTCATTCGCTTTTGCTGTTCCTGCATTTGTTCCATACGCTCCTGCCACTTGGATTTTGTCTTTGGTTTCTTCCTGTTTTCCTCGATTTTGGCCATTATCTTATCATGATCGATAATGTAGTTCAGTATAACATACTGTATGATCAGGGTGATGACGTTGGAAACGGTATAATACCAGGTCAATGCTGAAGGTAACTGGTTGAAAAAGAACAAAAGGAATACAGGAAAAATATAAGGCATGTATTTAAGCACCGGGTTGTCCTGCTCCGGGGCGCTTCTCATACTGTACCAGGATATTAAAAAGCTGGTGAATACAGCTGTCACGTTAAAAATACTCACATGACTGCCAAAAAAAGGTATTCTGAAACCCAGTTTGATCGGGTCATCAAATGCCGCAAGGTCTGTACTCCAGAGGAAATCGGCACCTCTGAGAGCAACGTCTGAGTTGAACAAACTGAAAAGCGCAAAGAATATCGGGATCTGCAGCAATGCCGGAAGACAACCGCCTAACTGGTTC
>JBEBIF010000611.1:0-1699 GCA_040080515.1 Chitinophagaceae bacterium
GCTGTTGAGTTGTTCGCTGTTTTTTCATCTTAAAACGCTGCGGGCATCTGTAAAGGGATACCGGCATCTTGTTTCATATCAGCTAACAAGGGTGAAACTTTTAGGGCAATGGCTTGTAATGCGGCTTCTAAGCCCCATCGCCCCATTTTATACCCTAGCAACTGGTAACAAGCATCAATTAAAACGTCCTCATCTCGTTCAGGAATTAAGAACGTATCGCTTGTGGCCGTGATTAAGGGCATATCTTTAAAGTGATAAACATACAGAGAGTAGTCTTGATCAGGGATTGTCCCCAGTTCTAAGCTATCACCAAACTTGCTAAAACCTTCAGGTTGAGCCGTTGTGATAGCCGCCGAACGATATAGTTGTTGGAAGTGATGCCAGTTGTATTGCTTCAATTCCCCGATGTAGTTTGTTGCCTCTCTACGGATTCTAATAACTCTTTTAGGGTCTATCGCTAGCGTGTTAAAACTATACTGATAGACCCCTCCAGAATATGCCAGCGCTGTTTTAGTCTCAGTAAACCAATAGCTACCTAAGCGATTCATTTCACGAATCACCTGATTGATAATATCTTTGGCGATATTATACGGGTATTCTTGGCTTGTGCTGAAACTGGTTACTTCATCAAGGTTTTGATGCCTGTAAGCTTCAGTAACGATTTGTAGCGCTGTTGATCCCATTAGATTTTAGCCTTTAATGAATCAGCGAAAGCACCGGCGTTTTTCATTTTCAGCAAGTGGCTTTTAAAGACTTCTTTAATTTCTTTTTTAACCATTACTTGCTGATCGCAAAGGACTTCAAAGCGTTCGCCATTGATGAAGCCGTAAGCGTATTTAAGGCCATCTTTTTCAATAGTCTCAATTCCCTGAGACGGCAAATGAAAAGGAACCTCAGCGCCTTCAGGGATTTCATCTTGAACATTTTCATATTCATTTTCTACTTGATTAACGGCATTATCAACCACTGCATTTAGCTCATTTGCCATTGCTTGTAGTTGGTCTTCTTGTGGCGCTTGGCCTTCTTGAACTTCAGCGCTATTAAAATCAAACATTGTATAAACTCCTATTTATTTGACTCGTACTTTCCGTAAAATTCAGCCTTCCCAGCAACGGGACAGCTTAACTTTCTTTTTTGCTCTGGACATTGCATTAAGAACTCATAGACGGCTCTTGGGATAATATTCTTCCCGGGTTGTAAATGCCATCTAACACCGTTAATCGTGACGCACTCCGATCGTCAGAACCAGCAGAACCAAGCGGCTTTACTAAAGTACTGAATTTACCAGTACCAGCAACATCGACAACGCCATAAGCGTTTTTGCTGATAATGAAAGTACCGTAAACATCAGCAGCGCCGGAACCTTCACCAGTAAATACAGGCGCCTTGGTGCTTACAAACCAAGCTACACCAGCAAACATTGGTAGCTTGTATTCGTAAATACCTTTAGGATCGCTGTAGGTAAAGGTGTTGTTAATGGTGGTATCACCGATCAAGTCGTAGAATGCACGAGGATGGATAATACCGAGGTATACACCACCTTGCCCATTATCACCACGCTCTGCCTCATAACCCACTGCATCATTAGACATAAGGGTTCTAACGCCCTTACGAACCAAAGTGGCGGTCATTGGGTTAGCGGCTGATTGAGCGTTGCGAGCTGAACCAGTTGCATACAGTACAGAAGTACCAGTAACAA
>JBEBIF010000612.1:0-1699 GCA_040080515.1 Chitinophagaceae bacterium
CGTACGGAGAAGCGATACATCTTTGATAAAAAGTTTATGGGTTTTAGGTGTTACAGCTTGAGTTTGTTCAATAGGTTCAAGAAGTTCAAAAGGTTCCATAGGAAGACTCCGATTTTCGGAAATCCTTCTTACTTCCGGTCTTTCGGTCTTTCCGACTTCCGGACTTAGAAAGTGAAATTAAAAAATAAGTGAAGGAAACTGTGATGTCAAGAAGCTCTTTAAATATTGCTGGTAAAGTACAAGACTATCGCTTACTGATAAAGTTCAGCCTTAGTTTCATGGTGGCTTTTTCGGCGGTGATCAGTTATCTGCTGGCTCCAAAGGTGGTGGCGTATGACTGGTCTATGATCATCCTCATCTTTACTGGTGGGTTACTGATTACCGGAAGTGCCAATGCTGTGAACGAGATTGCGGAGAAGGATACAGATGCGCAGATGAAACGTACCGCCAACCGACCTATCGCTGCAGGGCGTATGAGTGTGAGAGAAGCTGGAATTGCTTCTGCAATCATGTTGGTGGTTGGAATGTTCATCATGTGGCATTACTTTAACGGATTGTCGGCTGCCATTTCACTTTTCAGTTGGTTCGTATACGCCTATTTGTATACGCCATTGAAAAAAGTGAGCGCCATTTCAGTTTTAGTAGGTGCCATTCCAGGTGCATTGCCATGTTTAATTGGATGGGCTGCAGGTAACGATGATATCAGTGTTGGTGGTTGGGTTTTATTCGCTCTCCAGTTCTTTTGGCAATTCCCGCATTTCTGGGCTATTGCCTGGGTGGCGCATAAAGATTATTCATCCGTTGGATTTAAATTATTACCAGCAGATGAAGGGCCAACAAAATTTACAGCGTTGCAGGCAATTGCATATTCGCTGCTGTTGGTACCGGTTACACTGGCGCCTTATTATACCGGGATGTGTAATTATAATAACACACAGGGAATAATAAGTTTGATATTGATAGGGCTGGCAAATTTGTTTATGATTGGAAGATGTGTGATGTTATACAGGAAGATGGATGTGGGTTCGGCAAGGAAAGTAATGTTTGGAAGTTATATGTATCTGCCGGTGGTGATGCTGGCTTTTTTACTAAGTAAGGCGTAATAATAAAGTAGTGATGGATATTGTGAGCAATCAACAACGAAACAGAATTCACCCCCACAAGTTTACTATGTGGGTGGCCATTGGGAGCATCGTAATGATGTTTGCGGGTTTGACAAGTGCTTTTATAGTAAAAAGCAACCAGACAAACTGGGTGCCGGTAGTAATACCAAAAGTGTTTTGGGTGTCTGCTGTAGTTATTATTATCAGCAGCATAACAGTGCAGATGGCATTAAGATCTTTTAAGCAACAGGAAATAAACCAGTACAGAATACTGATTGGTGTAACGCTTTTTCTGGGGGCTGCCTTTGTGGTGCTGCAGTGGCTCGGTTTTCAGGAGCTATGGGCACAAAAAGTAACTTTCAAAGGGGCTGGTGCAGGACAGTTTTTGTATGTAATTTTTGGATTGCATGGAATACATGTGATCGGCGGCATAATAGCACTGATAGTAATGTTCAGTAAAGCAATTATTGGTAATACAAAACTTTACAACGCTGTTACAGTAGAAGTAGCAGCGATTTACTGGCATTTTATTGATTTGCTTTGGATCTATTTACTGATATTTTTTATAACAATCGGCGGGAAGTGAGCCCGATGTT
>JBEBIF010000613.1:0-1698 GCA_040080515.1 Chitinophagaceae bacterium
GGATAAGTACATAATCACTTTCAAATGGTTCTATGTGTCGAAGCCCTTGCCTCACTGCATCGGCTGTGCCCTGATACCAGGTTGGATTATCCGGTGTCTGTTCAGCCGCAAGAATATCTACAAATGCTTTACTGAATGCACTGAAATGATAAGTATTTTTTATATGCCTGTTGAGTGAAGCGGAATTGAACTGTGTCAGTACAAACATTCTTCCTATACCATTATTCAGACAATTGGAAATGGGAATATCTACCAGTCTGTATTTGCCGGCAATAGGAACAGCCGGTTTGCTTCGGCTTGCTGTTAATGGATAAAGACGACTGCCTGCACCTCCACCAAGAATTACAGATAAAATTTCTTTTGAATGAGTAATCGTCCTGATTGCCATAACGAATCATTTATTTCAGTGATTTGTATAAATCAATATACTGTTGCGCTGATGAATCCCACGAATGATCAATGGTCATCATGTGACCCCGCATCCAGTTATAAAGGTCATGTTTATTATTGTAAAGGTCAATAGCCCGGCCTACCGAATAGGTAATATCACCCACACTGGCCTGGTCAAACCGAATACCGATGCCCTGCTTGTCGCCAAAATCTGTAATAGTGTCTTTTAATCCTCCCACACTTCTAACCATCGGAACAGTACCGTAGCGGAGTGCATACATCTGGTTTAATCCGCAAGGTTCTATCCGGCTTGGCATTAGCAAAAAATCTGACCCGGCATATATTAAATGGCTCAAAGGCTCACTATAGCCAATATAAGAATTATAATAACCGCCAAACTGGTGCTTCATCTGATCCAGCTTAGCTTCTACTGCCGGATCGCCGGAGCCCAGCACCAGGAAATTGGCATTACCATGATGCTGATAAATTGATTGACTGATTGCATCCGGCAATAAATCAGCTGCTTTCTCCCCTACCAACCGACCGACAAATGATATTAATGGCTTGTCGGGATCTAATCCAAACTGACCGGCCAGCTCCTTTTTATTTTTTCTCTTGCCGGTCTCTACCAGTTCCTTATCATAATTTTTTGAAATCATGGTATCAGTAAACGGATCCCACACCTGTGTATCAATTCCATTTAATATACCAAAGCTCTTTCCCTGCTCAAAGCCAAATAATTTTTCCAGCCCATTCGCTTCGCCTTTCAGTTCATCAAGATAACTATTACTGACTGTGGTCACTTTCCAAGCAGATTTTACTGCTGCCGCCATTGGGTTGATCGTGTTGTCCCAATCCAGCATTCCCCATTTCCAACTGTCAAATGCCGGGAGATAATAATATTTATCCCAGCCGATCCATCCCTGGTATTGTGCATTATGAACCGTGAACACCGTAGGGACTCCGGAAAGTTTTTTCCTGAATTCAAAACTATATTTTATCATAAAGGGGATAAGACCGGTATGATGGTCGTGGCAATGAATAACATCAGGTGTATGTTCCCATTTATTGAGCCAGTCACAAGCAGCTACCTGGAAAGCAAGAAATCTTTCTGTATCGTCATCATAGCCATAAATCTTCTCCCGGTCCAGCAATCCGTTAATATCTACGAGGTATAGCTCAAACCCCAGTTTGTTCGTTTTTTCTTTTATTATACTGTAATGAAAAAAATGCGGGCCCATATGCTGGTCGCCTTCATGCACCAGTTCCCATTGATTCTCGTACAGGAATTTGGTACGGTACCTGTCT
>JBEBIF010000614.1:0-1697 GCA_040080515.1 Chitinophagaceae bacterium
CGCAATAAATCCTTTGGTAAAAATCCTTTCCTTGTTCCGGTTTGCCCGGTAAAGGCATCAATGTCTGCGCCGGTAGTAGCAATCTGTTTGCCTGCCACCGTTGGACTCCAGTTCACAATCATCTTATCAGCAATTGCTTCTGACAAGGCGTTGGTATGCGCCCCAAGAATGCTATCCAGCTTATCATAAGAAATGCTTTGCAATTCAATCCACGGAATATGATGAGGGGTAGTACTGAAACTGTCCAGGTTATAGCTAACATCTGTATCAACCCTTACGGCAGCAGTTAGCGGCCATGAGGTATTATTAAGTGTAATCGTAGGGTCGGCACCACTCTGTGGTATCACTACGGTCAACCCACCGAGTACATACCTGGTATCATCCTTACTCTTAAAAATAAAAGCATTGTTTCGCCGCAGCTTTTCAATGATGTACTTTTTCCATACGGTAATATCCAGCGTACCCAATGTGCCGGTATTAAAATAACTTACTACAGTAATTATTGCCAGGGCAACAAACAAAAATTTAAGGATCGTTTTCATATTCGGGGGTTGTGTTTTTTAAAAATTAGTTTTCTTAGGGCCGGTATTAATCCTCCCTCTCCATTTATGGAGAGGGCCGGGGTGAGGTTATTATTTATCAGCAGGCGGCTCACTGCCGAAGTACTCTTTATACTTCACAGCATACGCACCCGCATCCAATGCTTTCAATCTTTCCAATGCACCATCTGTTTTAAACAGGTCTTCACCACTCTTCGCCATCAGCGATGCCAGCTCCGTACCATCAGCAGCAGTAGCCACTTTCGTTACCACACTTTCAAAAGGCTTCATCACTGCCAGCAATGCTTTCAGATCATCCGGCTTATCGGCATACTGTGTAGCAAACAAATTCTTTTGCTCCACCGTAATTCTTTTTTCAGCAATAGCTTTATCAAGCTGCCCGGTCACACTCTCCTTTACATGCAGGGCTTTCAAATCTGCCAATGCAGTTTCTGCCGTTGTTTTTTCTACCATCAACGCATCTGCACTATCAGCCTTTACTTTTAATGCGGCGATTGCGCTATCAATAGCTGTGGGGTCAGTAACCGCAGCGGTAATATTCAATGCGGCAAGTGAAGCCGCTGATAATTTCAGTTCCATATTTTCATGTTGTTTTTGTGATTGAGTAAATACTGCGGCAAAGCGCAGTGTGTTATATCCTTTCCATGTTTCTTCTTCATTCATGGCTGCTGAAGCAGGAAGAGCTATAGGATCAGCATCATATTTTTCATCAGCAAGATTCTCGGTTATCGCCTGGTCTGCATTGAACCAGTTATCTTTCCCATTCAGAAATTTTGTCTTACACTCATCCTTAGTCTTCCCGGTGCTGGCAACATAAATAGAACACATCATGTCCTCCACCGAATCAAGCAGGTCAGCTTTCTTTCTCATCTCATCGCTGTTGCCATAACCACCAGCCGATGGTTTATGTGTCATCACCTGCCCTATTTTGCTGATGTATCTTTTTTGGCCAGCCTGGAAAATGATACTGCCCATACTTCCTGCAATGCCATCATCGTATGTATTAATCACAGAAGGGCTTTGGCGTAACGCATTATAAATAGCAAACCCGTCAAACACATCACCGCCACCACTATTGATCCTTACATCAATGTTTGCATACTGCTTTTCAAGTGCTCTCAGTTCTTTTACAAAATC